>JANXZT010000026.1 GCA_025355395.1 Betaproteobacteria bacterium | reverse complement strand
GCGGCCGACCGACGCCGGTCAAGGTGGCGCATTTGCGGCTGTGCTACTCGCGGGTGTTCCTGGCAGTAGCTTACCTGCGCGAAGCGCAGGAGATGGTGTTCGATGCGCACTGGCGGGCGTTCAGTCTGTGGGGCGGTAGCTGCCAACGCGGGATCTACGACAACCTGAAGACCGCGGTTGAGCTGATCTTCACCGGCAAGGCGCGGCAGTACAACCGCAAGTTCCTGCAGATGGCCAGTCACTATCTGATCGAGCCGGTAGCCTGCACGCCCGGTGCCGGATGGGAGAAGGGACAGATCGAGAACCAGGTTGGACACGTCCGCGAGAACATCTTCACGCCGCGGCTGCGCTGCAAGGATCTGGCGGAGCTCAACGAACTGTTGGCACGACGCTGCGTGCAGCTGGCGCAAACGACGATGCACCCGGAGCAACACGAGCGGACCCGGTGGCAAGTGTTCGAAGCATCGGAGCGTGCACTGCTGGTGCCGTTGGCGGCCAAGTTCGAAGGTTGCGCCGAACGCGAAGTGCGGGTGAGCGCGAGCGCACTGGTCCACGCTGATCGCAACCGCTACAGTGTTGATTGCCGCTATGCTGGCAAGACGGTGTCACTGCGCACCTACGCCGATCGGATCGTGACCATGGCCGAGGGCAAGGTCGTCGGCGAACATGTGCGCAGTTTCGAGCGTGATCACACCTTCTTCGATCCCTGGCACTATGTAGCGGCGCTGGAGAAGAAGCCCGGGGCGTTGCGCAACGGTGCGCCATTCAAGGATTGGGCGCTGCCGCCGGCGCTGCGAGAAATGAAGGATCGGCTGTGCGCCAAGTCTGGCGGTGATCGCCAGTTCGTAAACATTCTCGCGGCCATTGCCGAGGACGGCATCGAAGCGGTCAGCGTCGCCTGCGAACTGGCGTTGGAGGCCAATGCCATCAGCGACAGCTACGTGCTCAATGCCCTGAACCGGTTCAAGCCCCAGCCACCGGTGGAAGTAGTCGAGGCGCCACAGCGACTGCAGCTCAAGGAGGAGCCGGAAGCCGACGTGGCGCGCTACGACCGGTTGCTGAAGAAACTGGCGGTGGCGGCGATCGCGGCGATGCCGATGTTGATGGCGGCGGTGTCAAATCGTGTGGAGGCGTCCTATGGAACGCCATGACATGCTACTCAAGCTGAAGGCGCTGAAACTGCACGGGATGGCGGCGGCCTTCGATGAGGTCATCGACGAGGGCATGAAGCGCAGCCGCACACCGTTCGAGGTGCTGGGGCGATTGCTGGCGGCGGAAGATAGCGAGCGTCATGCCCGCTCCATCCGCTATCAGATGACGGTGGCCAAGTTCCCCGAGTATCGCGAACTGGCCAACTTCGACTTTGCCGAGTCGCCGGTCAACGAGCAGCAGATCCGCACGCTGCACGAGGGTGATTTCATCGAGGAGACACGCAACATCGTTCTGGTCGGCGGACCAGGCACCGGCAAAAGCCATCTCGGACTCGCGCTGGCAATTCAAGCGGTCAAGACCAATCGCCGCGTGCGCTTCTTCAGCGTTGTCGATCTGGTCAACCGGCTCGAACATGAGAAAGCGGCCAGCAAGCAAGGTCGCCTTGCGCAACGACTCACCCTCATGGATGCCGTCATGTTGGATGAGCTTGGGTATTTACCCGTCAGCGCCAACGGCGGCGCGTTGTTGTTCCACTTGATCTCGAAACTCTACGAGAAGACGAGCCTAATCGTCACCACCAACCTGTCGTTCTCGGAATGGGTCAAGGTGTTTGCCGATGCCAAGATGACCACAGCCCTGCTTGACCGTGTAACCCATCGCTGCGAAATCATCGAAACCGGCAATGACAGCTATCGACTGAAGAAACGCAACCAATCGGCACCAGTCCGCCGCCGATCCAAGGAGAGAACCTTCAAACCCAACCCCTAAAACTGCATTCGGCCCTGCTCAGTTTTACGTGATCACACCTGCTCAGATTTCGAGATCAAGTGGAACAACAACGCGCCGCCGTTGGCGCTGACGGGTAAATACC
>JANXZT010000015.1 GCA_025355395.1 Betaproteobacteria bacterium | reverse complement strand
ATCGACTTCGGGCGCCCGACGAAAAGCGGGATGACCATGTGCGGAAACACGACGACGTCGCGCAGAGGAAGCAGCGGCAGCGAGGTCGTTTCAGGAAGAACTGTATCAGTGGCCATTAGGAGCCTCGGGTAACCGTGCAGGACAAAAGATGCGGTCAGGCGGCACGCAAATCAAGCCGCCCGTCCTTCGCGAGCGGCCTTCAAAGGGCCGCGCCGAAGCGATTACGAATGCGCCGATGCCACTTTGGGCGGGTCGGCGAACATGAGGAGCGGCTTGCCGTCGTTGACGATCGTGTTTTCGTCCACGACCACGCGCGCGAGGTTGTTGTGCGACGGCAGGTCATACATCACATCGAGGAGCACTTGCTCCAGGATCGAGCGCAAGCCACGGGCGCCCGTCTTGCGACCCAGCGCCTTGCAGGCGATCGCGCGCAGCGCCGCCTCGCGGATCTCCAGCTCGACGCCTTCCATGCGAAACATCTTCTGGTATTGCTTCAGCAGGGCATTCTTGGGCTGGACCAGGATCTCGATCAAGGCGGCCTCGTCGAGCTCCTCGAGGGTGGCGGCCACCGGCAGCCGGCCCACGAATTCCGGGATCAGCCCGAACTTGATCAGGTCCTCCGGCTCCGCCTCGCGCAACAATGTGCTGATGTTCTTGCGATCGTCCGGACTCACCACTTCCGCGCCAAAGCCGATGCCGGTCTTGGCCGTCCGCTGGCGGATGATCTTTTCCAAGCCGTCGAATGCCCCGCCGCAAATGAAGAGGATGTTGGTGGTATCGACCTGTACGAATTCCTGGTTGGGATGCTTGCGCCCCCCCTGCGGCGGCACCGAGGCAATCGTGCCTTCGATGAGCTTCAGCAGCGCCTGCTGCACGCCTTCCCCGGATACGTCGCGCGTAATCGACGGGTTATCCGATTTGCGGGAGATCTTGTCGATTTCGTCGATGTAGACAATCCCGCGCTGGGCCTTCTCGATGTCGTAATCGCATTTCTGCAGAAGCTTCTGGATGATGTTCTCGACATCCTCGCCCACGTAACCGGCCTCGGTGAGGGTCGTGGCATCCGCGATCACGAACGGCACATCGAGCAGCCGGGCGAGGGTCTGCGCCAGGAGCGTCTTGCCCGACCCCGTCGGCCCGATCAGGAGAATGTTGCTTTTCGCCAGCTCGACGTCATCGTCCCGGCTTCCCGGCTCCAGGCGCTTGTAATGGTTGTACACCGCCACGGAAAGGATCTTCTTGGCGAATTCCTGGCCAATGACGTACTGGTCCAGGATTTTCCGAATCTCGTGGGGTGTGGGCAGCTTGTTCTTGTCCGCCCGCGCAGCTTCCGCCGTCGACCCCTCCTCCCGGATGATGTCGTTGCAAAGCTCGATGCATTCATCACAGATGAATACGGAGGGGCCGGCAATGAGCTTCCGCACCTCATGCTGGCTCTTGCCGCAGAAGGAGCAATAGAGAAGCTTGTCGCCGGATGATTTATCGGCCATTCGTACGTCGCGCCTTCAATAAGTGAGAGTTGCCATGCGATCGCGGAACCAGAGGCTGGAATCGACTTTACCCTCCCTCCGCCCGCTTCTGCAAGACCTGGTCCACAATCCCGTAGTCCTTCGCCTCCTCGGCTGTCAGAAAACGGTCTCGATCGGTGTCCCTTGCCACCTGATCGACGGTTTTGCCGGTATGTTGCGACAAAAGGAGGTTCAGCCGCTCCCGCAACGCCAGGATGTATTTGGCGTGGATCTCGATGTCGGAGGCCTGGCCCTGAAAGCCGCCCAGTGGCTGGTGAATCAAAATCGAGGAATTGGGCAGCGCAAACCGCTTCCCGTGCTGGCCCGCAGCCAGCAGGAACGCGGCCATCGAGGCGGCCATGCCTACACACAGTGTCGAGACGTCCGGCTTGATGAACTGCATGGTGTCGTAGATCGCCATGCCAGCCGCAATCGAACCGCCGGGTGAGTTGATGTAGAAATGGATGTCCTTGTCAGGATTTTCCGATTCGAGGAAGAGCATTTGCGCTACCACGAGGTTCGCGGTGGACTCGTTGACCGGGCCCACCATGAACACGACGCGTTCCTTGAGCAGCCGCGAGTAGATGTCGTACGCCCGCTCGCCGCGTCCGCTCTGCTCGATGACCATCGGGATGAGGCCTAGACCCCGGGGTTCTTCCATAGTGTCCTCGTCGTGGGGATGGTGGGGGATGAAATGCATCATGGGGCCTCCGCGCGTCGCCGCGTCCGAAGAAACGACCGCCGGTTGCGCTCTGGCGACCGGGGGAAATGGCCGGCTGCGGTAGTGGCGAGTCCGCGGGCCATCAAAAATCAATGTCGGTCCGAAATCCGAAACCGCAAGCGTCCTTCGCGGCGGCCGGCAGGCAGGGCCCTCTGCCGGCCGATCAACGCCTCAACGCGGCCGCGCCCATGAGCTCCTTGAAGGTGGCAGGCTTGTCATCGACCCGGGCCTGACCAAGCACCCATTCCACGACGTTTCGTTCGACTGCGAGCGCCTCGAAATCGTTCAGGCGCTCCGGTTTTTCGTAGTGCCAGCGAACCACGGCGTCGGGTTGCTCGTAGGTTTGGGCGGACTCCTGCACCAACGCCTTCACTTGTTCGGGCTTTGCATGCAAGCCGTGTGCCCGCACCACTTCGGCCAGTACGAGGCCAAGGGCCACGCGGTCCTCGGCGTTGGCCTTGAACATGTCGGGCGAGAGCTTGATGTCCTCCGGCTTCATGCCCTGCTGGCGCAGATTCTGCGCCATCTGCCGGGCCATATTCTCGGCTTCCTGGTCCACGAGCGACTTGGGGACGGCAAAAGTTGCCTCACGTCGAAGCGCGGCAAGCGCCTGTTCCTTGACCTTACTTTCGATCTTGCGCTTCAACTCGAGCACGAGGTTCGCGGTGACCTCGGTTCGCAGGTCGTCCAGCCGGCCGCTGCCGATGCCGAAGGCCTTGACGAACGCCTCGTCGAGCGCAGGCAGCTCCGGCGCCGAAACCGTTTGGACCGCCAAAGCGAATTCAGCAGTCTTGCCGGCGACCTCCTTGCCGTGGTAGTCCGCAGGAAACGTCAACGGAAATGCGCTCTGCTCGCCCGCACGCATGCCGGTGAGCGCCGCATCGAACTCCGGAAGCATCTTGCTCTCGCCGACGACAATAGCGAAATCCTTCGCCTGGCCGCCCGCGAACTCGACCCCATCGATTTTGCCGGTAAAGTCCACGACCGCACGATCGCCCTGCCCAGCCGGACGGTCCACCGGAACGTATTGCACCCGCTGCCGGCGCAGCACTTCGAGCGTCTCGTCCACGTCCGCCGAAGTGACTTGGGCGACCGGGCGCTCAATGGCGGCGGTGGACAGATCGCCAAGCTTGACCTCCGGGTACACCTCGAACACCGCCGAAAACTCGAGTTGGCCGGCCGCCGGATCGCCGGCCCGCGGCTCGATGCGCGGATAGCCTGCCACCCGCAGGTTCTGCTCACGAATGGCGTCAGTAAGGCTGGCCTTGACGGTGTCCGTGATCACATCCGAGCGCACTTTAGGACCGTATTGCTGCGTGACCATCTTGAGCGGCACCTTGCCGGGCCGGAATCCGGGAACCTTCACGTTTCGGGCAAGGCGCGCCAGCCGCTTCTCGACTTCAGTCTCGATCTGGGCAAGCGGCACCGCCACATTGAGGCGCCGCTCGAGCCCTCCGGTGCTTTCGAGAGTGGTTTGCATGTGGTTCGAATCCTTGCTATTTTGAGATACTGGTGCGAAAGGGGGGACTCGAACCCCCACGGGCTGCCCCGCTGGAACCTAAATCCAGTGCGTCTACCAATTCCGCCACTTTCGCAGCCGCTTTCGCCGAACATATAAGTATAGCCGAGTCCGGTCGCACCCACCAGCAGGATGCGGTCCCCCGCCGTGTATGCCCCGGCTCCCAAACGTATGTTTATCGCGCGTTGTGCGCCGTTCCGCGTGGCAGTCGCCCATTACGAAAATTTTCCGGTCGCATCGCTTCTCCTGCCCTCCCGGTTGCGTCCGGCAGTCGTGGCCATCTACCGGTTCGCCCGCAGCGCGGACGACCTCGCCGATGAAGGCGATGTTCCGGCGCCACAACGGCTCGCCGGTCTCGACGGCTACCGATGCGCCCTGGATGCCATCGAGCGCGGCGAAAGCCCGTCCGCGGCGCCTTTCCCCGAGCTCGCCTTGGCGGTGTCCCGGCACCAACTTCCGATTTCGCTCCTCCGGGATCTCCTGTCGGCGTTTGCCCAGGACGTCACGGTCCAGCGTTATCCGGCCTATGATGGCCTGGCTGACTATTGTCGGCGTTCGGCCAACCCCATCGGTCGGTTGCTGCTTCATCTTTACGGCGCGGTGAGCACGGCGA
>JANXZT010000546.1 GCA_025355395.1 Betaproteobacteria bacterium | reverse complement strand
TTGACCACATCATCGTCCAGGATGATGATGGTCGGCGTCACTTTCAACCCGTATTGTTTGATCAACTCGGGATTTTTCACGACATCGATCTCTTCGATCATGGTTCCATCGGCGGCGCGCATCTGATAGCGCCGCTCGATCCGGTTCAACGTGGTCGAGATCGCCGTAATGCGCTTCCAGCGCCATAGCTCGCCGCCGTCGAAGGGACGCTGGTACTCCAGCCGGAATTCCGCCGACACCGCGATGGGTCGGGGCACGAACACATCGATCACGAGCCGGCCCGAAGGCCGCAGGGCGCGGCGGACACCCATGAGCAGCCGGTCGAATTCGGCATCGCTCGTGAGATAAGTGATGAGCGAATACGGGCAGAGCACGGTGCAGAAGACGGATCGGAAGGCCAGCGCGCGTACATCCATGCGGCACACCGGCGGATTGGCCAAGGCGCGTGCCGCCGCCTTGCGCTGGATGCCCGCGAGCATGCCGGCCGATGCATCGATGCCGAACGCATCCACGCCCTGCGCCAGTAACTCGAGCAGGATGCGGCCGTTGCCGCAGCCAAGCTCGAGCACGGGACCGCTATCCGCTTTGGCCAACCGGGCGTAAAAACCGACATCGTCAAACGCCATGTTGCGGCCCATGTCGATGTCGTAGAACCTTGCGGTGCGGTCGTAATTATTCGACATGTGCGAGTGCGGACGAGGGCGAGGGCGCGCGCAGCAAGGATGCATACAGTCGGCGCTGCAGGTCCGCGCTGTTCTCCCATTCAAACGCGCGCAAGCGCTCCGCGATGGGCGCTTCGCGGAGGTGGCGTTTCGTCGCATCGTTGAGCAGGCGAACGATCGGCTCCGCCATTGCGGCCGCGTCGCGCACGGTGACGAGCCCGCTTAGACCCGCGCCGCCAAATCCGCGCGCGCCGTCTTCGGTGCTGACACACACCCGCCCGGCCGTCAATGATTCGACGAGCTTCACCGCTGAGCCACGAATGCCCCGCAGCGGATTGATGGTGAGTGCGGAGGCCGCAAGAAGCGACGGCACGTCGTCGCGATGGCCGACCACGCGTACACCGGGCGCCGAAAACGCGGGCTCCGACGTCGCGATCGCGACACCTTCATCGCCACCGAGAATGAGCAGCGCGACCGCAGGAACGGCGGCGCGTATGGCGGGATAGGCCGCTTTCAGGAATTCGAAGATGCCGGCAAGGTTGGGTCCGTACCGAAACGGACCGATGAACAATAGTTGCAGCGATGTGGATGGCGTGTACGCGCCGAGCGGGATGGCGCTGCCGTTAGGAACGCGTACTACATTGCCGTGGCGCACGAGTGCCGCGTCCTCGTCGGAACAGACGGTGACAGCGTCGTACGCGGCCAGCGTCTGGCGTTCGAAACGCCCGAACGCGTCCTGGGTGGAGAAATCGCCGGGTCCGCAGGCATCGTGCAGGCCGAGGATCCAGCGCTGTTCAGCGGTGCGCATCCTTACCAGTCCGGCCAGCTCGGCGTATTCGATCTGCACCAGCGTGGGGTGGTGATCGGCGATGGCGCGGGCGACTGCGCGCTGAAGCTCGTCATGACGGTGATCGCGCATCCGCGCGTCGACGGTCGATGACGCGCCGGCATTGCCGGCATCTTCGCGCTGCACCAGCCGGATGTCGCAAAGGCCGCTGAAAGACGCGAAGCTCCGCGCATCGTATAGCCCAGCCTCGTCGGATACCAGGATGATGTCGTGATCCCGGCGCAACGCGTTCAGCAACTCCGCAACGCGTCGCGCGCCGCCGTGGCGTGCAGGAAAAACCGCGAACGGCGTCACGACCAGCAGCTTGGGTCGCGCGCTGGCCGCGGTCGTGCGAAGGTGATAGCTGTACGACGCCGCCGACAGCGTCGAGAACGCCCTGTTCCGGTTCCACAGCACTGGCGGAGGTATTGGTTGCGGGTCCCGGCGGGATTCCGCGCGTTGTCGGAACACCCCGATTGCCACGCTCATCCGGGCGAGCTCGCGTTGACTGCTGTACGGCAAATCGCAGATGCGATTCATCAGCGCCGCTCGGGGTTCCGGGGTAACGCCATGCCGCGCATCGAACAACAACCGGTTGCGCTCGACGATGCGCTCGAGCTCTGCCGGTTCGTAGAAACGCGATGTGGTGGCCCGGTGTCGGTGGATGGCGTGCGCGTCCGGGGCAAACAGCACACGCCAGCCATCGCGCCAGGCGCGTACGCTCCACTCCGCGTCTTCCCAATAAAAGGGATCGTACGCGCGGCTCGCGGCCAGGTAATGCTGCAGTGGCTTGGTGCGAAATAACGCGGCGCCGCCGCTCGCGCAAAGCTGCGGCACCGCGGCGGTATTATCCGGCGGGGCGTGGAAGAGATGGACCCCATTGCCGTCGACATACCAGTCGGTGAAGCCCGTTTCTTCGCGACGACCCGAGGCGCTCCGCTGGAATATCTGGGCCCCGATGGCGAACACGTCCGGCGCACGCAACTCGCAAAGTGCGGCGATGGCACCCTCCGCAATTTTCATGTCGTTATTGAGGAGAAGCACCCAGTCGTGCCGTGCGCGGGCCAGTCCGCGCTTGATGGCCGCGGCGAAACCGAGCGGTAATGCACTGTGCACGAAATCCACGGCAGGGTAACGGGCTTCCAGGGCAGCGTAAGCCGAGCGCGGAGCACCGTTGGCAACGACGATCACCTGGATTGGCTCGGCCAGTTGGGAGAGTGAAGCGGACAGCGCGGCCAATGCCTCTTGCAGCAGGTCGGGCGCATCGCGCTCCGGAATGATGACGGTAACTCCTGGCTGCCATTGCTGGTGCCGGGCGCGGGCGCGCGGTGCGCGCACCCACGGCGCAATCCGGTCCGCCGCCCATGTGGCGAGAAAAAGAGGTAACAGGCGCAACCGCTGCGGCCATCGCGAGCCCCACGCCCAACCCCCTGTCCGCCGGAGCGCGCCGCTTTGAAGTTGTGCCACGCGTTTCACACCAGCAAGGGATCGGCGGAGGTGCGCTGGGCAGCCGCTGTGGCACCACTCATACCTTCGAGCGCCTGGCTCGCGAACATCGCGGTCCATACGTTGAGTTGCGCGGGCTGCGTGCCGAGCGCAAATGGAATGGCGCCATCGTCACCCACGGATTGCGCAAGACGCGATCGCAATGCGGCAACGACATCCCGCGAAGGAAACGGCGGGTTGCCGCGGCCCGGCAACAGCTCGTTCACGCGCAGTGCCTGGGCAACGATATCCAGGCGCTCCGGTCCATTTGCGTGCCCGCGTGTCTCAGGAATCCGCGTTCCGCGCGATACTTCCCGGAGCAACGCATCGAATCGGTCGATGAGCGTGGGCAAGACTTCGATCACGCTTTCGTGGTCCGCCAGGCTCAGTACACCTTCGTAGGTGTAGAGTAGCGGATGCACATCCTCATGCGGCGTGTCCGTCGCCCATCCAAGACTCGCGGCCCATGTCCTTGCGGCCGCTTCCGTGATTTCGCCGGGAATGCCGTCGATGTGTTCCGCGGCGCGCAGAATGCCGGCGGCAGCCTTGGCAAGAAAGCCTCCGCGGCGGGTCGACCAGCGTTGCGGAATTGATGTGCCAGGCCGATCGAGGCACGCCCTGAACAGGCCATCGTCATCGATCAGACCCAGCAGTTGGGCGCCAAGACGCCCGACAGCATCCTGGCTTGGGTGCAACAGTCCTTGCGCCGTCGCCGATCCGATCCCTCGCAGCGCCATCGCGATGTCGAACGTGAACGCGGTCCGATTGCGCCAATCATCGGTAGTGTCTCGAAGATATACCCGGGTATTGGGCGAGGCGCTCGCTGACCACCGTTGCAGCCAGTCATGGGCGGCTTGCGCACGCGGTGCCAGCGAGCGTGCGTTCCCGTTGCATCGTGCACGCCAGGCGAGCTATTGCAGGTAATAGCCGGTGGTTTCCGCGTAGACATAATTCGGCGGCATCCCCGCCTGGAGGCTTCCGGCCACCGCACCGGCGTGCGGTCCTTCCTGAAGCTGGGCCGGCCCGTGCAACAGCCAATGGGCAACACGATCCGCTGCGGCAGCGACGGCTGCCGCGGAAGGTTCGGTCGCGAAGGTGCGTGCTGGCGTGATCATTGCGCGCTTGCGGGCACGAGAACACGCTCGAGCACGCCGGCAATGCGCTCACCGGCATCTCCCGCACCGAAGGGCGCATGCGCGTCGATGGGTAAAGGCGCACGTGAGGGCAGTGCCAAGAGTGCTGTCGCGGCCTCGACGATGCACTGGCAATCGACATCGACCAGGCGCACGAAGCCGGTGGCGATGCCTTCGGGCCTTTCGGTATTTGAGCGGGGCACGAGCAACGGCGTTCCAAGGTGAGGCGCTTCTTCCTGGATGCCGCCGGAGTCGCTGATCACAAGGGCCGCTTCGGCCATCATGCGCACGAATTCCGGATACTCCATCGGATCGACCAGCGCAATCGCAAGGTGTGAGCCGAGACGGCGGCGGATGCGTCTGGCGATTCGCGGATTGGGATGAAGTGGAAAGATCATGCGCAGATCAGGATGGCGTGCGGCGAGCTCGATCAGCGCGTCGCAGAATATCTCCGCTTTGGCGTCCCAGTTTTCGCGGCGATGCAGGGTAACCATCACGTTGCGCGTGCGCTGCAGCCCGGAATGGATGCGACTGCGCTCGAGCAGCGCGCGCAGGCTATCGATGCCGGTGTTCCCCACCCGGTAGATATCCATCGGCGCAATGCCCTCGGCAATGAGATTCGTCTCGGCCGAGCGGCAGGGCGCGAAGTGCCAAGGGGCGTAGCGGGCGATCCGGCGGCGAAACCATTCCTCGGGAAATGGATCGGCCACATCGGACGTCCGAAGTCCGGCTTCCACATGAGCCACCGGCAGGGCGAGATCGAAGCCCGCTCGTGCGCCGGCATACGCGGTGAGTGTGTCTCCCTGCACCACAACCGCGGCTGGCGCCATTCGATGCAGGAGAGTGCGCAGCGCGTGGCGCAGATGGCGGCTGGCAACGCCGAGGTTTTGCATTGCCGGCAGCGCCGGCAGTGCGTTGTCGCAGTCGATGCCAAAGCCCGCCAGGCAATGCCGCACCGCGGGCAGATGCTGGCCGCTGTTCACGACGATGGAGCGCAGCGCTGTGTTTCGTCGCAGCGCGTGAATGAGCGGGGCGAGCTTGATCGCCTCGGGGCGCGTCCCCACCACGATGACGATGACCGGGACAGTGGTGAATGCAACATTCGGCGCCGACGCCACGCCGCCGGAATTGGAGCATGCGCTCAGTGCAGCGGACCTTTGGCTTCGCTGGCCGTGACGGCGGGCGCCGCGGAAGCGTGATGCATCACCATCCGCCAGCCCGAGGGGGTGCGCATGAAAACGTTGGTGGCGATGGCCATGCCGTGCGCACTGCCGTCCGTCCCGAGGGCGATGTGCTCCACTGCGCTTTGCATGGCAAGACCCACCGTCTCGATGGTCATCACATCCTCGAGCCGAAACGACAGCCGTGCATCGCCGCCGAAGATCTGTTCCCACCCGGCGCGGACCGCATCGTAGCCGACCATCCGGGGCCCGGCAGGATGTACGCAAACGATTTCCTCGTCTTCGGCCCATGTGTTCATCATCGCGTCGAGATCCTTGGCTTCGAACGCCTGATAAAAGGCGATCGCCACATCGGTGGGTGTCGTGAAGATCGGCAGCGTTCGGGGTTTGGCCATGCGAGGGATGAGCGACGGCGGGGGCGGTGCCGGAGAATGTCACTTGACCGCGCTGCGGGCAAGATCATACACCGCGTCAGGCTCGAGATCGCGGAGGCACTTGAAGTGCCCGAGCGGGCATTCGCGCTTGAAGCATGGGCTGCAGGCGATGTCGATCCGCGCGATACGGGCGACTGGTGATAGCGGCGGCGTATGCACGGGCGACGAAGAACCGAACAGGGCGACGACGGGGACGCCAACCGCGCTCGCAGCGTGCATGAGGCCCGAATCGTTGCTGACGACCACGGCCGCGAGCGAAAGCAGATCGATGGCCGTACCGAGATCGGTGCGCCCGGTCAGATCGCGGATGTGGTGCGATGCGTCGCCGGCGGCGCTCAAGACAGCATCGGCGGCGATGCGGTCGTTCGGCGAGCCGATGATCCAGACCTGCATGCCGCTGTCGAGAAAGCGCGCGGCAAGCTCGGCAAAGTGCGTCGGCGGCCAGCGTTTGGCCGGTCCGTACTCAGCGCCGGGGCACAACACGGCAACGCGGCGGCGGGAGCGCAGATGCAGCGCGTGCACTGCCGCCGCGCGATTGGCCCCGTCCGGCACCAGCACCGGCGCCGGCGGCATGGGCACGAGCTCATTGGGGCGGGCCACCAGCGCCGCGAAGCGGTCGACCAGGCGGGGCAACAGCTTCGGACGCAACCGGCGCACATCGTTCAGGAGACCCCAACGCGCTTCGCCCAGGTAACCGGTACGGTGCGGGATGCCGGCGAGCCAGGGAATGAGCGCGGATTTCCAGGAATTCGGTAGCACCAGCGCGCGCGAATATTGCGGCCGGCCTTGGGGATCACGCAAGGTCCGGGCGACAGCGCGGCGTGCCGCCAAGTCGATACGTCCGTGCCCGACCGGGTTTTCGATGAGCCTGCCCATGCCGCGCATTCGGGCGTACACCGGCGCACACCATGACGGTGCGAGCACGTCGACGATGGGATCCTCGAACGGCTCACGCAAGAGAGCGATCACCGGCTCCGAGAGGATGGCATCGCCGACCCATGACGGCGCGACGATCAGGATGCGGCCGCTCACGCCGATATCCGGACAAGACCGTCGAACGTCGGAACGCGCGGTGACGCCGTCCGCGGCCGGTTCAGTGGTCGTTCCCGGCGGCCGGGCCGCTCACGAGACGATAGCCCGTTCCGCAATAGGGACAACGTGTTTCGCCGTTCGGGTCGAAATGCAGGAACACCCGCGGATGCGACGACCAGAGCGGCATCGCCGGATTGGGGCAGAAAACAGGCACCTCGGCCGCACTCACGTCGACCATCGGCTGCGTTGCGGGTGATGGTTGCGACGGTGTCATGCTTAAACCGTGGTGAGCCACGCCTGCCGTTCGGGATTGCGTCCGTTGACAGTGTCGAAAAAGAGCGCCTGCAGGGCAGCGGTGATGGGCCCGCGGTGACCCGGTCCGATCTGGCGGTTGTCGAGCTCCCGGATCGGCGTCACTTCGGCTGCCGTGCCGGTGAAGAAGGCTTCGTCCGCGCAATAGACTTCGTCGCGCGTGATGCGGCGCTCGATCACCGGGATTCTCAAGTCCTTCGCCAGCGCGAATACGGTATCGCGGGTGATCCCACGCAGCGCCCCGGACGACAGATCCGGCGTATGCAGTTCGCCGTCGTGGACCATGAAAATGTTCTCGCCTGAGCCTTCGGAGACGTAGCCCTGCGGATCGAGCAACAGCGCCTCGTCGTAGCCGTCGTGCGTTGCTTCCTGGTTGGCAAGGATCGAATTGAGATAGTTGGCGCACGCCTTGGCACCGGTCATCGTGATGTTGACGTGGTGACGCGTGAACGACGAGGTCTTCACGCGGATGCCTTTCTCGAGGCCGTCGACGCCCAAGTATGCGCCCCACGGCCAGGCGGCAATGGCGACCCGAACCGGATTCGATTTCGCTGCCACACCCATGGCGTGCGAGCCGTAGAACGCAATCGGCCGGATATAGCAGGATTCGAGGTGGTTGTCGCGCACGCAGGCGAGTTGGGCCGCATCAATTTCCTCCGGCGTGAACGGGATTTTCATGCCGAAGATGTGCGCCGAGCGAAACAGCCGGCGGGTATGATCGCGCAGGCGAAAGATGGCCGGGCCCTTGGCCGTCTGGTAGGCACGCACGCCCTCGAAAACACCCATTCCGTAATGCAGCGTGTGCGTGAGCACATGCGTGGTTGCCTCCCGCCAAGGCACCATCTTGCCGTCGTACCAGATAAACCCGTCGCGGTCTGCCATCGACACGGCATGTTCTCCCTGCACCAAAAGCGCGATTTTAGCCGATTACGCGCCAAGACACGCCGAACACCGCCATCCATAGCGCATCGACGGCAGCGCGATGGACACTTTCCGGTCCTGCGGTGACCCGCGCGTGAGGAGCGCCCGTCAGTCGCAGTTGATGTTGCCGCCGGCGATAATGGCGGTAGGCCACGGTTGCCGATTCGGCGACGGAAGCGGGAAGCAACCGGAGCGCATGCGCCATGCCGAGCAGGGCAATGTTCCCCGCATTGCGCGTCAGCGACGCATGCTGGTGGGCATGCGCGAGCACCAGCAGCTGGACGGCGAACTCCACATCTACCATGCCGCCCGGGTCATGCTTCAGATCGAACATGGCCGTCGGATTGGGATGACCGGCAAACATTTTGCGGCGCATATCGGCAATGTCGATGCGCAACGCATCGATGTCGCGCCGCATGCGCAGGATTCGCGTGCGTTCCTCTTCGAATGCGGCGCCAAGGGCGGGATCCCCGGCCACAAATCGCGCCCGCGTCAGCGCTTGGTGCTCCCAGGTCCAGGCCTGCTCGCTCTGGTAGCGCCGGAAGCCGCGAAACGAGGACACCACAAGCCCTGCAGCCCCGTCCGGTCGCAGGCGCAGATCGGTGTCGTAGAGCCTCCCCGCCGCGGTAGTGCTGGTAAGCCAGGTAATGGTGCGATGGGCAAGACGGGTGTAGCGCTCGACCGACTCCTCGTCGGCGTCGTCGTACAGGAATACGAGGTCGAGGTCGGAGGCGTAACCGAGTTCCTTGCCGCCCAGCTTGCCATAGCCGATCACTGCAAAGCGCGTAGAGGGCCCCTGCCCGCCGCGCATCTGTTTCCACACTTCCTCGACCGTCGCTGCAATGATGAGATCGGCGAGCGCCGAAAGATGGTCGGAAAGGCGCTCGACGGTCAATGTACCGGCCAGGTCCTGAGCAAGCAGCCGGAAGGTCTGGGCGTGCTGGAAATGCCGCAGCCCATCCATCTGCCGCTCGGTATCGCCCGCATGCTCGCCCAGGAGGCGCGAAAGCTCCTGCCGCCAATCGTTGATGTCGGGGTCGGAAAGGAGCACGCGCGCATCGAGCAATTCGTCGAGCAGGATCGGATGCCGGGTCAGGTATTCGGCGGCCCAGCCCGAGGCGCCCATCAGTTGCGCGAGCCGGGGGAGCAGGGGCGGATGCTCGATCACGAGTGCGAGATAGGCGCTGCGGCGGCTGACCGTTTCAAGGAGTGCCAGGAGCCGCATGAATACGGTTTGCGCGTCGGCACCGGATCGGCCCTCAGCGGCGGCCGCCGTCAGCAGCCGTGGCAACAGCACGTCGAAGCGTTGCTGCGAAAGCGCGGGGAGGTGCAGGTAGCGGCTGCTTGCCCGCACGCGCGTGAGTGTTGCGAGCAACGCCGCGGGATCGCCGAATCCGGCCTGCGCTAGTGCTTCCGCGCCGTCGTCGCCAAGCTCGTCGCGCCACAATGCCGAGAAGCGTTCGCTGCCTGCCGGCCGCTCGTCGTGTTCGGACGGGGGGTCCGACGTGGCGCGATTTCCTTCCGAGTTGCCGAAAACCGCCTCGAAATGAGCGCTGACTTCAGCGCGGTGATTATCAAGAGCAATTGTCAACGCGGGCGAGCTGTCGAAACCCATCGCCTGCGCGAGTGCGTTGTACTCTGCGGGATCGGCGGGCAGGGTCTGCGTCTGCGCGTCATCGCGATACTGCAGGCGGTGCTCGCAATTGCGCAGGAAGACGTACGCCTCGCGCAACGCGAGGACCGCCGCTTCCGGCAACAGGGCGCGTGCCTCGAGCGCGGCGAGTGCGGGCATGCTTCCGGCGATTTGCAACGCGGGCTCACGGCCGCCGCGCACCAGTTGCAGCGCCTGCACCGTGAACTCGATCTCGCGGATGCCTCCTGGCCCGAGCTTGATGTTGCGCGCATAATCGCGGCGCCTCCCTTGCTGCCGGATCTGGCGATGAATGTCGCGCAATCCGTCGTACGCATCGAAGTCGAGGTATTTCCGGTACACGAAGGGCCGTATCAGCCCGATGAGCTCATCGTGCGCTCCCCCGGTGAGCGGCCGGGCCTTGAGCCACGCGTAGCGCTCCCATGCGCGGCCCTGGGTGATGAGATATTGCTCGAGGGCGGAAAAAGGCACCGCCAGCGGCCCGCTTTCGCCGTACGGGCGAAGGCGCATGTCAACCCGAAATATGAATCCGTCGGCCGTGACTTCGGAGAGCGCGCTGATCACCCGGCGTCCGAGGCGCTCGAAAAATTCGCGATTCGACAACGGTCGTGCGCCGTCAGTATCCCCGTCCTCGGGATAGAGAAAGATCAGGTCGACGTCGGACGAGACATTGAGCTCACCGCCCCCGAGCTTGCCCATCCCGACGACCACCAGTTGTTGCGCTACGCCGTGCTGGCCCCGGGGTTCGCCATGTGTTGCGGCGAGCCGTCGATGATGAAGCATCACGGCGGCGCGGATCGCAAGCTCCGCGAGCCGGGTGACTGCGATACAAACCTCGCGCCAATCGGCCCGGCCGGACAGATCGCGGGCGATGGTGTGGACGAACAGCAATCGTCGCAATCGCCGCAAGGCGGATGCGAGCGCGGCGCCG
>JANXZT010000461.1 GCA_025355395.1 Betaproteobacteria bacterium | reverse complement strand
GGCATTTACCCCGAGTGGTGGAAGCTCGAGCCGATGAGCGTTGCACAATGGAAAGCGATCGAGACGCTGATCAATGAGCGCGATCCTTACTGCCGTGGTGTTCTGCTGCTCGGGCTCAATGCCACCATCGAGGAGCTTGGCAGCGCTTTCCGTGCCGCACGGGCGAGCAAGCTCTGTCGCGGTTTTGCGGTGGGACGCACCATCTTCCAGGAGCCCAGCCGTCGCTGGCTTGGCGGCGAGCTCGATGACAACACGTTGGTGGCGCAGGTACGCGACAGCTTCGAGGCACTGATCCGGTTATGGCAGGACGCGGGCGAAGCGTCGCATCACGCAACCGCAACGGGCGAGCGGGTAACGGCGTGAGCGGCACGGTTCGCCTGACCACGGCGCAGGCGCTCGTTCGCTATCTCACCGGTCTGTCCTCAGCAACTGGCGTCGGGGGGGCCAACGCACCTTTGATCGGCGGGGTGTTCGCGATTTTCGGCCACGGGAATGTCGCGGGCATGGGCGAGGCGCTGTACGCCCATCGCGAGCACCTGCCGACGTTTCGCGCCCATAACGAACAGGCCATGGCGCACGCGGCCATCGCGTATGCCAAGGCGCACATGCGCCGGCGAATGCTGGCATGCACGACGTCGATTGGACCTGGTGCAACCAATCTCGTCACGGCTGCAGCGCTGGCCCATGTCAATCGCCTGCCGGTGCTGCTGCTGCCGGGTGACGTCTTCGTGTCGCGTGCCCCCGATCCCGTGCTGCAACAGATCGAGGATTTCCAGGATGCGAGCGTCTCGGCCAATGATTGCCTGCGTCCGGTCTCGCGCTACTTTGATCGCATCATCGCTCCCGAGCAGCTATTGACCGCGCTGCCGCGCGCGATTTCTGTGTTGACAGATCCGGCGATGTGCGGCCCGGTGACCCTGGCGCTGCCGCAGGATGTGCAGACCGCTGCTTACCATTTTCCCGAAGATTTTTTCGCGCCCGTTACCGTATGCTTCGACGGACCGGTTCCGATCGAAGCGGAATTGGCAGTCGCCGTGCGCTTGTTGCGGATGGCAAAGCGCCCGCTCATCATTGCCGGCGGTGGCGTGCTCTATGGCTTGGCCAGCGCCGCGCTCACCCATTTTGCCGACACCCACGGCGTGCCGGTTGCGGAAACCCAGGCCGGCAAGGGAGCGCTGCCATGGGATCACCCGCTGCAGATGGGTGCCATCGGTGTCACCGGATCACCGGCCGCCAACACGATGGCAGGTGACTCCGACCTGGTGCTGTCGATCGGCACGCGTCTGCAGGACTTCACCACCGGCTCGCACGCCCTGTTTGCGCAGGCGAAGCGAATCAATCTCAACGTCAATACGTTCGATGCGCTGAAATGGCGCGCCACGATGTTGCGCGCGGATGCGAAACTCGGACTGGAAGCGCTCTCCGCCGCATTGGGCGGATGGCGTGCCGATGCCGCGTGGCAGAGCAAAGCCACGGCCGCTGCGGCGGGTTGGCGTGGCGAGGTGGATCGCATCACCGGCACCCGCGAATTCGCGTTGCCGTACGAAGGGGAGGTGATCGGCGCGGTGCAGCGCTCTGCGCACGACTCGTTCGCGCGCGACATCGTGGTTGGCGCGGCCGGCAGCCTGCCCGCGGAACTGCACAAGCTCTGGCGCACGGCAGTGCCCGGTGGTTACCACGTCGAGTACGGCTATTCGTGCATGGGCTACGAGATCGCCGGCGGCCTGGGCGTAAAAATGGCCCGGCCCGAGTGCGAAGTCATTGTCATGGTCGGTGATGGCAGTTACCTCATGCTCAACTCGGAGATCGCGACCTCGCTGATGCTCGGACTGAAGCTCATCATTGTGGTGCTCGACAACCGTGGCTTCGCCTGCATCAACCGGCTGCAGCAGGCGTGCGGAGGCGAGCCGTTCAACAACCTGCTCGATGGTTGCGAACAGGACAAGCACGATGCGCCTCATATCGATTTCGCGGCCCACGCCCGGTCCCTTGGCGCCGCCGCGGAGAACGTTGCCGGCATCGTTGCTCTGGAAGCAGCCATGGGGCGTGCACGGGCGGCTACGGGCACTTACGTCGTCTGCATCGAAACCGACCCCGACCGGACGACGGAGGAAGGCGGCTGCTGGTGGGACGTGGCGGTGCCGGAGGTTTCGGATCGGGAGCCCGTGCGGCGGGCGCGCATCGCGTACGAGGCGGCCAAGCGCACGCAGAAACCATAACGGAGAAGTATCAACACGTTGTTCTTCGAACGGGGGAACTTCTCTCACACGTCATTCCCGCGAACGCGGGAATCCATCTTCCCAGCCTAGAATGGGCCCCGTTCCAAGGTCAAAATGGATCCCTGCGTTCGCAGGGATGACGGTTGGCGCCATCACGTTTGCGGCGGATGACGGTCGAGCACCATCACGTGCGCAGGGATGACGGTTGGCGCCATCACGTTTGCGGCGGATGACGGTCGAGCACCATCACGTGCGCAGGGATGACGGTTGGGCGCGCGACCTCCGCGCGAATGTGGAGGTATTGATAATGGTTGCATTGGCGTGAAAGATTGTGAATGAGGGTAAGCCATGGTGAATAGATTTGACGTCAAAATCGGCATCAATCCCATCTCGTGGAGCAACGACGACTTGCCCTC
>JANXZT010000517.1 GCA_025355395.1 Betaproteobacteria bacterium | reverse complement strand
GGCTCATCGAGCAGCAGCACGTCGGGCTCGTTCAGCACCGCCTTGCCCAGCGAGACGCGGGTGCGCTGGCCGGCGGAGAGCTCGCCGTAGAGTCGGTCGAGAACTCCGGTGAGGTCGCAATCGAGCGCCACCGCATCGATGCGTTTCCGCGCCCGCCGCACGCCATACAGGTCACAAAAGACGTGCAGGTTCTGTCGCACCGTCAGGCGTTTGGGCAGATCGACATAAGGCGAGGTGAAGTTCATCCGCGGCAGAACGCGGTGACGATGGCGGCGCATGTCCTCACCCAGAACGGTGATCGTGCCTGCGCTCGGCGTCAGCACCCCAAGCAGCATGGAAAGCGTGGTCGTCTTGCCGGCGCCGTTTCCGCCCAGGAGCGCAGTAGTGGTGCCGGCACGCACGGTGAACGAGACATCCTTCAGCGCTTCAATGGCGCCGTAGGACTTGCGCAGGCCAACGACCGCGATGGCCGGCGCGGCGCCGCTCATCGCTCGATCCTGTCCGAGGCCCGGCGGATGCGACGACGAGCCGAGGGAGTGCAATCATTCAGCACTCGATCGTCTGCCTGCAGTATTGGGTGAGTTCGCGCACGATGGTGTCCCCGGCCACTAATTGCCGCACGCGGCTTTGCCCATATTCCATCGTGAGCCTGAATTCGTACTTGCGAAAAAAAGGCTCGAACTGTTCCGCGCCCAGGGTTCCCACCGCGGTCAGCTCGTCGCTCGCCGCATCGTGCTCGAGCAGAATCGCGGCCAGCGGCTGTGGCGCAGGGCCCGCCACCACGCGAGCGCCTCCCGCCGGGTCATACACGCTGTGGTCCGCGCAGCAATGGATCACCCCACCGCCGGAGGTCGCCGAGGCGCGTGCCTGGTATTTGATGAAGCTCACTTCGCGCGTCGGATACGCGAGCTTGTGCGCGCAGATGGCGGAAAAAGCCACGATCGAGCGCTCCCTGCCCACTCCACCCTGCCATGCGTAGCGGGCGCCATCCTCGCGCGTGAGTTGCGCTGGTGCAGGCAGCACGCGCCCGAGATTCAGGAGAAAGCACGGCGTCGTGGCGTAGGGGTAACTGAAAACGTAATTGGTATCGACCGCGATACCGCGCGCCTTGATCGGGCTGCCATGAATGTCGACCAACCGCGTGCGCGCATATTGCCGCGGCGCCGCGTCGCCCCAGGCCGTGCTCGCGCGGGCGAGCCCTGCGGCCCCACCCAGCACGGCACAGGATTCAAGAAAACGCCGCCGCTCCATTGCGATTCCTTTACGTCGGCCGCGTGCGGGCGCCGCCATGTTCAACGCTGGCTCGTCGCGTCCGCGTGGCGCCGGCGTTACTTACGCCGCAAGCAATTCCCGCACATGCTCCGCAGCGCTTCGACCCAATGCCGCAAGCGCGTAGCCGCCCTCGAGGCTGGAAACGATCCTGCCCTCGCCATGACGATTGGCAACACTCACTATCTCGCGGGTGACCCAGGCGAAATCGGCCTCCGTCAGGCGCAGGCCTGCAAGCGGATCATCGCGATGCGCATCGAAGCCGGCGGAAATGTAGATGATCTCGGGCCGCTGCGCTTCGAGGGCCGGCAGCCAGCGGTCGCGCACGGCGGCCCGGAACGCATCGGACCCGCTGCCCGCCGCCAGCGGCACATTGACCATGTTCCTTGCCGCATTCTCGGTGCCGGAGTACGGATAAAGCGGGTGTTGAAAGGTCGACACCATCAACACCCGGTCATCGCCGCTGAAGATGTCTTCGGTGCCATTGCCGTGATGCACATCGAAATCGACGATCGCAAGGCGCGCGACGCCATGTGCCGCCATGGCATGCGCGGCACCGACCGCCACGCTGTTGAATATGCAAAAGCCCATGGCCCGGCGCCGTTCCGCGTGATGCCCGGGCGGGCGCACCGCACAAAACGCGCGCCGGCACTCCCCGCGCATCACGAGGTCGGTGCCCATGACTACCGCCCCCGCGGCGTGCCGCGCGGCCGAGAGTGAATGCGGATTGAGCGCGGTGTCCGGGTCGAGATAATACAGGCCGGATTCCGGGCTTGCCGCTTCGATCTCGTCCAGGTAATGCGCGCTATGCACGCGCTCCAGATGATCCCGGTCCGCAGGCTCCGCGGTGAAATGGCGCAACGACCCTTCCAGGCCCGCGCTGACCAGTCCGTCGCCGATGGCGCGGAGCCGATCGGGGCATTCCGGGTGATGGGGCCCCATGTCGTGCAGCAGCGACGACGGGTGGGTGATGTAGGCGGTGGGCATTGAGGCGGATGCGAAGGCTGGAAGGAAGGGACAGATTGAAGTGAACAATGTGATTCGACTGCCGCCCTGCGGAGTGTAGCGTGCGCCGAGCGGTGATGACTAGTCGTTGCGTGCACGCTACAGTACCGCCCACCCCTTCCCACTTCGCCTGTCGCCACCGATGACCGTTCGCACCCTGAGTGAAGCCTCCGTTCCCGTGCCGGAGCGGCTCGCCGCCGTGCTGGCCCAACTCGACCGCGTGGTGATCGGCAAGCCGCAGGCGCTGCGATTGGCGCTGGCCTGCATTCTCGCCCGTGGGCATTTGCTGATCGAGGACATTCCGGGTGTCGGAAAATCCACGATGGCGCAGGCGTTGGCGACCACGCTGGGCCTCAAATACGCCCGCGTGCAGTTCACGAGCGATCTCCTGCCTGCCGATGTGCTCGGGGTGTCGATTTTCGACCCTCAAATGCATGCCTTCCGATTTCATCCGGGGCCGATATTCAACTCGGTGGTGCTCGCCGACGAGATCAATCGCGCCCCGCCCAAGAGCCAGAGTGCGTTGCTCGAAGCAATGGAAGAGCGGCAGGTCTCGATGGATGGCGAGACCCGCAAGCTGCCCGAGCCGTTTTTTGTCATCGCGACCCAGAATCCGGTGGAGCAGATTGGCACCTACCCGTTGCCCGAATCGCAGCTCGATCGTTTTCTGATGGCCATCGAGATTGGGTACCCCGATAGCACCGCCGAGCGCGAGCTCCTGACCGGTGGCGACCGCCGTGCGCAGATCCCGCAACTCCCTGCCTTGTGCGACCCGCCCACGCTGCTTGAATGGCAGCGCCAGGCGGCAGCGGTGCATGTAGCCCCCGCATTGCTCGATTATGTGCAGGCGCTTCTGGCCGCGACCCGCGGCACCACGGGCGACTCCGGCCCGCACGCGGTGGACGCCGGCATCCGCCGCGGACTCTCCCCCCGTGCCGGGCTGTTGCTGGTGGCCGCAGCGCGAGCGTGGGCGTTGCTCGCGGCACGGCCGATGGTACTGCCCGAAGACGTGCAAGCCGTGTTTAGCGCTGTGGCGGGACATCGTCTTGCGGCGGGAACGCGGTCGGGCGCCTTTCACGCGCAAAATTTGTTGCGCACCGTCGCCTTGCCTTAAGGTCCGGTCGGCGTTTTCGTCGGCGCGTCAAAGCCTGCCCGCG
>JANXZT010000510.1 GCA_025355395.1 Betaproteobacteria bacterium | reverse complement strand
TGGGATAACCGACCGGATACCAACCATCGCTACACAACCAGCTCGGTGGTCAGGCTGCGCATGGAATCCATGGGGTGGATCGCCGAAGGATATGGGCCGAACCAAGTCATAATGTGTTCACCGCTCTAGAAATTTCCGATTTCGCCCGGACGCTGCAGCCGGCGTCGGGCGGAGGCACCGGCCATGCGTGGGGTAATCACCATTTCGTTCTCGGTGATGCCGTGAAGGGTGGCGACTTTTACGGTGAATATCCGCAACTGATCCTCGGCGGGCCCTGCGATGCGGAACGCGAAGGCCGATGGATTCCGACCGGCGCGGTCGATCGATACGGTGCAACGCAGGGCCGCTGGTTTGGCGTCAGTGCAGCAGATCTCACGAAAGTGTTTCCGAACCTCCCCAAGTTCGCGACCAGCGACTTGGGCTTCATGGCCTGAACACGTGACCGCGCGAGTCACGCTGTGATCGTCCGCCGGCCGGGCATGCGGGCATCGGGTTAAAATTCGCTGCTCTACTTAGAGCGCAGGACGTCTGTCCGCTCGGGCGTTGCCCAGGTGTGAAGCGTCAACCCGTTGTTTATCGAGCTGGGCAATTCCTCCCCCATGTCATTCCCGCGACCGCGGGAATCCATTTTTTCAGCGTCAAAATGGACCTCACTTCCAAGGTCAAAATGGGTCCAAATCAAAAAATGGGCCCGACAAAAGGCAAAATGGGTCCCTGCGTTCGCAGGGATGACGGGCTGCGCCGTCACGTTCGCGGGGATGAAGGTTGGTCACGCATTGCGGCTGCACCAATGCGCAGTACGATCGCATCATCCCCTCGCCGCAAGCAAATTCTCGCGCTCTCACAGTAGAGGCCGGCCAATTACACCTGCACCACCTGCAGCGATCACGCGGCGGCTACGTCTGCCGGCGCGGCGCGATGGAGCCACTCGATGACCCATGGGCATCGGGTGCGGTGGATCGCGCCCTTGCTGTATCTCGTCATAGCTCTCGCCGCTCGTAATTGCTTCGCCGAGTCCACCGCCGACGACGATACTGTGCGCATCCGGTATCGCGTCGTGATCGATGCCCCGCGCGCGCTTAAGGCCACGCTCGAGAAGACCCTCGATCTCGTGCGTTGGGAAGATTATGAGGACATGACTGCGGTGGTGCTCGATCGGTTGATCCGCGAGGGCGTTGAAGAGGTCAAGGAGGCCGCTGCGGCGGAAGGCTATTTTTCCCCGCGCGTCGACATTGCCGTTGACCCTCCAGGCGACCCGGGCGCACGCCGGGTCGTGCACGTGAAGCTCGAACCCGGCGAGGCGGTGCGAATCAAGGACGTGCGGGTGACGGTCACCGGCCCCGCGGCGAACGGCGATCCGCTGGGTGGCGCGGCCATCGCTAACGTGCGACGCAATTGGCTGCTGCCGGAGGGCAGCCGCTTCCGCCAGGTGGCCTGGGACGACGCGAAGCTGCGAGCCGCCACGACCCTTGCTTCGAGCGCGTACGCCGCTGCCAGGATAACCCGCAGCGAGGCGCGCATCGATCCGGAAGCCCGCACCGCCGTGCTCGAAGTGGACCTCGAGAGCGGCCCGCCGTTTTACTTCGGCGCGCTGGAAGTCGAGGGTCTGCAGAGATACGACCTTGCCGTGGTGCGGAACTTCAACACCCTGACCGTGGGCGAGCCCTACACCAGCGAGCGCCTCGATCAATACGTCCGAAGACTCCAGGCCTCGGGCTATTTTGCAAGCGTGCAGGCGCGTCTCGACCCCGATCCGGCAACGGCACAGGCTGGCATCATCCGCGTCGCCGTGATCGAAGCGCCACGCCATCGCATCGAAGGCGGGATTGCGTATTCGACGGACAGCGCCATCCGCGGCGATTTCCGTTACACCGATGTCAATATCAACCAGCGCGCCACCCAGCTCGGGGTCGATGGGCGGCTCGATCTCAAGATCCAGAACCTGGGCTTTCGCTTGACGCGCCCGCCGACGGCCACAGGCTATATCGATACGCTGCAAGGCAAGGTCGAGCGCACCGACATTGCCGGCCTGCAAACACGCTCGGCGTTGCTCGGCGTGCGCCGCTATACGCTCGAGGAGCGCAATCGCACCGGTTATTCGCTTACCTATTACGAGGACGATCAGCGGTCCGCGGGCTTGCCGTCCGAGCGTTCCCGCGCGTTGTACGCAGCACTGGACCGCACCTGGCGCAACGTCGACGTCCTCATCGCACCCACCCGCGGTTACGTGCTCAACACGGAGATCGGAGCCGCGCCGATAGCGACGCGATTGTTCGGACGAGGCATTGCCCAGTTTGCCGCGTACATGTCCGCCGGACGCGACAACGTGATCCAGTTCCGAGCCGAAGCCGGCGCGGTTCTTGCCAGCACGCGCTCCGGCGTTCCGTCCGCCCTCTTGTTTCGCACCGGCGGCGATACCACCGTGCGCGGCTATGCGTTCGAAAGCCTCGGCGTGACTCGAGGCGAGGCAACGATCGGAGGACGGTATTACGTGGTCGGGAGCATCGAGGCCGCGCACTATTTCACCGAGCAGCTTGGCGGGGCCGTGTTCGTGGATGCCGGCAATGCCGGCGACAACCTGTCGCAGCTTCGACCGGTGTTCGGCTACGGCGCAGGAGCGCGCATCAAGAGCCCCGTCGGGCCGCTTCGCATCGACTTAGCCTACGGAGAGGCCAAACGCCAGATCCGCCTGCACATGTCGGTCGGGATCACATTTTAGGCGCCAGACGATGGAGGATTCCGGCGCAACGGACACGTCACGCGAGCACGCGATGCCGGCGCGGTCACGACAGGCGCGTTGGTGGCTCGGGCTGCTGGGATTCGTCGGCATCCTTGTCATCGCAGTCATTGCACTGTGGGCATGGCTCGGCAGCGATGCGGGGCTGCGCTATATCCTGGCCGATCTCACCCGGCGCACCGAGGGACATCTCACCGTGCGTGATGCCCGCGGCTCGCTGCTTTCGGCCATCCATGCCGACGAATTGACATACGACGACGG
>JANXZT010000506.1 GCA_025355395.1 Betaproteobacteria bacterium | reverse complement strand
CGTTGAACATCTATGGAGCGAGACGCAATGCATGGATCGCGCGGTCGAAGATCATCGTCAACGTGCATAGCCGCGAGGATTCGGTCCTCGAATTTTCACGGGTGTCGCAGGCGCTTTCGAATTGTCGGCTGTTGATCACCGAACCGGGTCGCCCCGACGAAATCGATGCTGATCTGCTCGACGGCATGGTCGTCGCCAAGGCATCCGAACTTGGACGCGTATGCCGCGAGTTGGTCGATGACAATCTCCGGCGCAAGGCGTTGGCCGAACGGGGGTTCGACCTGTTTCGTCGCCACGAGTTGACCGACTCGCTCCAAAGCGTACTCGCGCAACGCACCGCTGACCCTTTTCCGCGTTGAAACCAGGACCGCGTTGAAACCAGGACCGCGTGGTACCCGGCCGCTCTTCACCGGCCGACCGCGCGGACCGACATCGGCACCACGGGCCGCGCCGCCCAGAACCCGGAGTGCGGAACCGGAGCGGCGGCTTGAAGATGCAGGCGCAGCCGCGCTGCTACCGTGGCGACGATCGCCTTGAACTCCATCTGCGCGAAGCGGATACCGAGGCACATCCGGCCGCCTCCGCCGAACGTCAGCATCTGGAACGGGCGCGTGTATTCCGGATGGACCGGGTTCGCATAACGCGCCATATTGAAACGCAACGGGTCGGGATACACGCGTTCAAGTTGCTGTGTCGCCGCGAGGGCAAGCGCCACCAGCGTTCCGGGCGGGATGCGAAAGCCGCCAATTGTGGCTTCGCTTATTGTCACCCGCGGCACGTTGAGCAGCGGCGGATACAACCGACCCACTTCCTGCATGAACCCATCGAGACAAGGCAGGCGATCGAGTGCCTCGACCGAAAGCGGGCTACTCGCCGCCCAGCCTGCGGCATGAAGCTCACGCGCCAGGCGATCAGCCAGTGGAGGTTGCTCCGCCAGGATGTACAACGCTCGTGAATACAGAGTGGCGCCGGTATCGTATCCTGCAATCAGCAGAATGGTCAGATGCGACCGAATCTCGGCATTGGCGTCTGCAGCAAGCTCGAAATGTTCGAGCAACAGGTCGAGCAGCGAACCGGGTGTCGCGGGTCGTGTCCGCCGGCGTTGCGCGATCGCTGCATCCAGAGCATTGGCGAGTGTCTTCCGGGCGGCGTTCTTGCGTTCCAGATAAACCGACTCGGTCTCGCCGTCTCCGTCGCCATCGAGCACGGTGCAAAGCGCACCGCAGGCGTCGGCGAGGATATCGTTGGACATTCCGCCAACCGTTCCGGCAACCGCACGAAACGCGAGCGCGCGCATCGCCGCATAGACGTCGATGGCCTCGTCATCCTTCCAGGAATCCACGAAATCGTCGACGTAGCGAGCGATGCCACGCGCATGGATATCGAGCATCACCTTGCCGAACGCCGGGGCCCACAGTCGTCGCTGATCGAGGTGTAGCGGATCGTCGGTATTGAGGACCGCGCGGCCGAACCGGTTGCCAAGCACGCGGACCCATCCTTGCGCGCTGCTGAACACGGCACGCTGCGACCCGAGTACCGCTTCGGCGGCTTCCGGCCCGACGAGGTAGATACAGGGACCCGCGAAAGCACCCGTCGGCACATTCCCCCGGAGCACCGATCCATGCGCCTCGGCAGCCACCGCCTGCCGGTGCGCAACGGTGCCCTCGGACACGTCGGAAGCGCGCAGTGTGATTTGCGGCGCCGCGACAGTGGCAACGGGCAGCATCGCTACGTTCGGGTGACTGCGTCGCAACCGCCATCGATGCGTACGGCGGCCATCCGCTGGACGTCGTCGAGCGCCCGCGACAAACTGTCGGCGACCCTTTGTTGACCGTCGTTGGTCAGCTCGAGAAAAGTGGGCAGCGTCGTGATGCACTCGTCCTGATCACTGCAGCCGGCGCCGCGCATATCACGGCCGAACAGCGGATGGCGGGCCAACGAGGGATAGTGCACGCTGGTCGCGATGCCCGACGCTGCCATCGCCGCCCGCAGATGCTCGCGCTTGGCGGTGTCGACTTTGACCACATACATGAGGCAACTGTCGTCGACACCGCGCGCGAGCGGTTGCACGGCGGGTGCGAGAGCCGCAAGCAGGCGATCGTAGCGATGGAATTGCTCGCGTCGCCGCTGCCGGCCGCCGGCAAGCGAGTCGATCGCGGCGTGGACCAACGCCGCGCAGAGATCGCTGCTACGCAGCTTCAGTCCCGGCTCCGACGCGAAATCATAATCGGCGTGATGCAGGCTCGCCGTCCGCTGCATCGTATCCGCGGCCAGTCCGAGATTGGAGACCGATCGCATCGCCGATTCGTACTGGCGGTCGCGGCCCCAAAGCAACCCGCCTTCGCCACCCGGCAACTCCTTGACCGCGTTGAAGCTGTAGCACAGCAGATCGCCGACGGGTGGGGCGTCATCGAGCAAATCAACGCGGTGCGCGCAGTCCTCGATCAGGAGGAGTCGGTGCCGCGTCGCGAATGCGCGCAACGCGGACAGGTCGGGGGAGCGCTGGCCATACAGGTGCACGACCAGGAGCGCGCGGGTCTTCGCCGTCAGCGCTTGCTCGGCACCCGCGAGGTCGAGCAGCAGATTGCCTGGGTCAACCTCGGCAACGACCGGACGCACGCCGGCCTGTAGAAACGCCATGCCGGAAGCGACAAACGTTACCGCCGGCACGATGACCTCAGGATCGTCAATGTTCGAAAGCGAGCGCAGCAGGCGTCCGGCGAGATAGAGCGCACTCGTGCACGACGATGTCGCCAGCGCCCAACCATCGCGAGCGCCGGTGAACCGCTGTTCGAGACTCCGGCATTCCGGTCCGTACCCGATCCAGCCCGAATCGAGTGCGCTCAATAGTCGCGCGCGCGCGGACGCCGAAACATGAGGACGAAAAACAGGTATCGGGTCGGTCCCCGGTGCGTGGCTCATAACGGATCCGGCAAGTTACGCCGGTGCCGCCGTTGCGGCAGCAGCGCTGGCCATATCAACAGGGTTGCGTCGGCGCGTCCAGTAATCGCGATTGCACTCGAGATGGATGAGTTGCACATCGCTGCCGTCAGCACGGCGCTCTATGCTGGTCCGAACGATTCGGCCACCGGCCTCGCGATTGGTTCGCAGCGCAAGTGCATTGCCCGCCATGACCACGGTGTACGCCAGCCTGACGTTCAAGACCGTGAACACAAAATCGAGCAGCCCGATACTGGCGTCGACCGCAACACCCGCGTAGTCGCGCGGCAACACGTCCCGGTACGCGCGTAATACCCGCGTATCGACCATCAGCCGGCCGATTTCAATGCTACCCGCTTGCGGATCGCCATGACTCCAGCCGATGGTGCCTACAAACACGCCATCGGCTTTCAACCGGATTGCAAGAACGGCTTCCTCGGGCCGTTTCATTCCGTGCTGTAGCCACTCGCGGTTTCGTTGGCGATCGAGCGGACGCGGATCCAGGAACTGGCGCCGCACATCAGGTCGGTTGCGCAACGCGGTGATGGCATCGAGCTCATCGGCGTCCGGCCATCCGACGCGTACGCATTCTCCGTCAAAGAGCGGGCCGAGCAGCGGGATCGGCCATTGGGGATTCAGCGCGGTCAAGCGGTGTGTTACGTGCGGGATGCGGGTATGGGCGAATCAGAATTGCCATCTTATTATAGCCTCGATGGCGCAATGCCATAAGCATTTGCACGAAGGCACGTTTCAACTGGGCCTGAGGGGGGTTCGGAACAGAACCTTGCCTATCGTGCGTTACCGGACGACGATCACCGGCAGCTTCGAGTGCGTCAGCACCTTCTGCGTTTCGCTGCCGAGCAGCATCGCCGAAATGCCGCGCCGTCCGTGTGACGCCATTACGATTCCATCACATTTGTTTGTTTTCGCGGCGTCGAGGATGGCTTCCCAGGGCGCTGCGGCGATCGAATAGGTCGTGGTGCAAGCGACGCCAGCGGCGGCAGCCTTGGTCGCTACATCCTTGAGGATCTTTTCGGCGTCCTGGGCTGCGAGCTTGCTGTATTCCTTGCGCGACACCGGTTCGTAAACGACGCCGTCGGCATACGCGGGCATAGGGTAGTCCGGCGCGGCGTAAAACGCGGTCAACTTGGCACCGACTGCATGCGCAACGCCGATCGCGTGAGCGACCGCCTTCGACGACAATTTGGAACCATCGGTGGCCACCAGCAGATTCTTGTACATGAAGCGCTCCATTTATTGGTTGGACGGTTCAATCCTATGCCGCATGATGACCTGCGAGTTGACACAGATCAAATCAGTTATTCCCGAGGGCAAAGAAGGCGTCTGGTCGGCGTGGCGCCCGCGAGCGGGCGGTACCCCCACTCGCCGGGTCGGCTTGCAGCA
>JANXZT010000470.1 GCA_025355395.1 Betaproteobacteria bacterium | reverse complement strand
AATTTATTTTGTCCGGGGCGACACTGTACGGCCCTTCAAACACGGCAAACAGATATTTCCTACGACCGAGGCAGTCCTAACCCGGCCGGCAAAAAGTACAGGCTTTCGTCGATGCCGTACAAGTGCAAGCCATTCGCGACTGACAATTGCCTCAGTGCTCTCACTTCCATGTCAGATCCCGCTGATCGCCATCTTTATCATCTGTGATCGCTGCCTCAGGCAGCCGTAGCGCACGGCGTCTGCCGCGTGGTCGGCCGCGCGCGAGTCCAAATCCTCAATTCTGCGGGGATCGCGCCCGAGATAGAGCACCGTGGCCCAAAAATACTCGCAATGCCGCGCGATGTAGAGACCCGGTACGTCGGGCTTGCCGGCGTCCTGTAGCAGCCGCCGCATGATGGCCCAGCCGGTCAACCGGTCTGCCTTCTTCGCCGGACGGAAGGTGACGCCAGCGTGCCGGAACTCATCCGCGATGGAGCCGCGCGAGTGCCCTGTCTGCGCGAAGCAGGCGTCATCAGCTACGCCCTCGGGCCGCACGCGCTGATAGCGTGCAGAGTCAGCGCCCGTCGGCGCCCAGGCCTTGCACATTTCCTTGATCGCATCGGCCAGCACCGGAACCGTCCAACCCATGCCTCGCGACAGGCTGCCAGGCTCGTTGCTGGCGAGTTCGTCGACCAGCACCAGCGAATCGCGCGGATACCACCGATCATCGGGTCCCTTGGCGCCTGGCGAGCGCGCGACGATGTAGGTCACTGACGGAGCCGTGCTGCCGTAGTCGTGTGCCAAGTAGCTGTCCCATGGTTCATAACCCCACGCGGCGGGGATCCCGGGCCAGCGCTCGACCGCGTTGCGCGATTCTTCGAGCACCGCGCCAAAGAATGCGCCGCGCGCAATCGTCCAGTCGCCGTCGAGCCACGCGCGGAGCAGTTCTGGATCTGACGGACACGACGCCTCAAGCTGGCGCCGGTATTCGTTTTGATCAATGAACGGGTTATCGAGGAACACGCTCGGCGCGTAGACGAATCGGCGCTGCGATTTTTCCTCGTAGAACGGTTCCCACGGCTTCGTTTTAAAGACGTAGCGCTTCGACAACCACTGGTGCCCGACATCACCGGGATTGCCGGCGAGTACGCAACGGATAGGGATGCCAGCCGGACCGCGCAAGTTGGACCGCAATTTATCGAGCAAGTCGGGTGTCGCATATTGGCCAGTCTCGTCCAGCAGCAGCAATGTGAACGAGCGGCCATGCATTTTGGCGTATTCGGCCGGGGTCTCCATCTGGTTTACCTCGAGCGTCGCGCCGTTCGGAAACCGAAACAGCCCCACCTGGGCATTGAACCGCAGCGCGCGTCCGTAAATCCGCGTGTACAGATCCAGGCAGAGCGCCTCGTAGTCAGCGCAGCCCTGATGGGACTGACGCAAATAGAGCATTCGAGCCCTGGCGCCGTATTGCTCCGCGTGGCGCAAGGCGAGCACCGCGAGCGTGTAACTCTTGGCCCCGCCACGACCTCCGCCGAGAAACACATCGATCTCTTCGGGAATGGCGAGGACGCGAAGCTGGAACGCGGAAAGGCGCAGCACCTCATCCTGCAGGGATGGCATGCTATCTGCGCGATGTGCGACGTTTCTAGCCAACACGCTTCGCTTGCATGGTGATCGCCAAAGCGCGCGGGTCTGATGGCGCTTGCTCGATCTTGACGCCAGTGTATTTGTCGAGCGGCAGCGCACCCGGCAAATTGACCACGACTTGGGTCATGCCCCCCAGCGGTTTCTCGCCCTCACGCCAACCGAAGCGGCCTTTCAACATGAAGATGATCGCAACGAGATTGCCTTTCTTCACGAGTTCATAGAGACCATTGACACAGGTGTACTCCACGTGGGCGATGCCCATGTCGTAAGCCTCTTGCAGCGCAGGGTTCTCCTTCAACCATTGCCGCAAAAGGCCCGGCGACGTCCCCAGTCCGCGCGCGATCATGAGCTGGCTGAATGCGTTCGACGCCATCCGTTCGATGCGTTGCCCTGCATCGGCGGGTGGCACCTTCAGCGCTCGACCGGGTTTCTTGTGCGGTCGGTTCACCGGTTTGGTCATCGTGTTTGCTCAGCTCAACACCAACATGGCGGGGGATGCGGCGACTCCTTCCGCATCCCCGCCGTTGGCTGGCCATGGCGAACCAGCACAATTACACGGCTGCAGCGGTCGCGAGCGGGGTAGCCGCTGCATCCGCTCGCATCTCCTCAGCGATGCCATCTGCTGTTGGCCGGAGGGCTGCCACTGGCCGCGCGGCCTCTTCAGTGGTTTGCAATACTGCGTCGCAGATAGATTGCATTTCGTCAACTTCGCCCTTACCGCCCGGCGCCATGCTATCGATGAAGTCTTCGCGAAAATCCGCGAGCTGCTGTGCCGACAGGCCGGACAGGATAGGCGACGCATCCGCGAGCGCCGCCACAGCTAGGAGCTGATGTTGCTTCATGCCTTTTTGCTTTCAAGTGTTTCCGGCCGGGAACACATGGGGGCTTCCTTTTTGGTGCGGGCTTTACAGTAGGTGCGGTCCGTCGACGTGCGCCGGGATTGGCGGCGATTGCATCGCTTTCATCATCGGTAGAGCCATACGAATTCGCCAGCGATGCTGATTAATTCCGCGGTTTGCAGCGCCTGGCGGGCGCGTGCAAACCTTTTCATGCGCGCATCTGTGGCCTTGGTCCGTTGCGACTCGTCGGCGCTGTCGAGTGGATCGTAGAAATAGGCCCGCTCGCGCCACCGCGTCATCG
>JANXZT010000462.1 GCA_025355395.1 Betaproteobacteria bacterium | reverse complement strand
ATGGCCTCTGATCGCCGCCGCCCGTTCGGGCTCCGCCCTCACGGGCGGCGGCGGCATCAGCGAATCAGCCAGCTCCCAACTCGTACACCACTTCCCGGGACGTCAGCCAAGCAGTCGCGAAGTGGTTGGCATCGAGTTGAGTAAAGCAGAGCAAGCGTTTCGGGAAGTGATTCCGCGAGTGCAACAGGCGCTTGCTTTGGTGAAGCGGTCAAGTTCAATAGGATCGTCTACCTGAGGGGACAGACATCGGTTGTGCACCGCAACTACTTCGTATAATCCCCCATACGTCCGAATCACGTTAATCACGCGGACATGGCTGTCGGTTTTCTTAGAAAGCTAGACTTCGGTGCGAAGATTCGAGACTGGTTCCGAGATAGCTGGGTGTTTTCCGGCCGTAGGACTTCAGAATCTGAGTTACGCCGTCGGGGGTCAGAGCGGTATCAGTCGTCCCCGCCGGTCGTTCCGGCTAGGTCGTAGAAGAGGAGCGGAGGGGAGGTGAGGGCTCCGAGCCCGGAGGCCTGGAGGTATTCGGCATTCCGATCAAGCCTCACGGGGTGCAGCGGAATGTGTCGCAGCTCTTCATCCTTGCCGAAGATCCGCCGGTGCTTCCCATCGCGGCGATTTCGGGCGCTCGATCGAGCACAAGATAGTGATCATGAGGCACCCTTGGCCAGCCGCGCCGACATTACGCGCACCTCGCGGCCCGCCAGCCTTCGCGGGAGCTGGCGTTTGAGACCGGGTAAACTGGCTTTCGGGCCATTGCCAGCCTGCGGCGGACGCAGGGTGGCCCTGCGCAATCTAGCTATTCGAGGGCCAGCGTGAACGTACCGAGGGGAGCGGTGTTTCTAAGCTACGCATCCGAGGATGCGGAGGGAGCTCAGCGCATCGCCGATGCGCTGAAGGCCGCCAGCATCGAAGTCTGGTTCGACAAGAATGAGCTGAGGGGCGGAGATGCCTGGGATCGGCGCATCCGACAGGAGATCCACAACTGCGCGCTGTTCATTCCGATCATCTCTGGGAATACCCAACAGCGGCTTGAGGGATACTTCCGGCGCGAATGGAAGCTCGCCATCGAGCGCACGCACGACATGGCCGAGCAGAAGCCGTTTCTTGTGCCGGTAGTGATCGACGGTACCGGGGACAAGGAGGCCATCGTTCCAGATGTCTTTCGAGCGATGCAGTGGACGCGCTTGCCCGCCGGCGAGACGCCTCCGGGCTTTGTCGACCGGGTGCAGCGTTTGCTCTCACCCACGGCCACTGCCGCCCCGGACGGCATCCGCTCCGTCGGCGGCAAAAGTGCGAGTGGAGCTCCGGCGCGTCATGGGAGGATCGGCCGGCGAACCGCCATGTTGTACGGGGCCGCGGCGGCGGTCCTGCTGGCGGTCGGGTTTGTTGGGCTCGAGCGGCTCCGGGGGGGCGAAGCCTGGGGTCGCGAACGCGGCATCCATCGCGGTGCTACCGCTCCTGAACGAGAGCGGGGACGCAGATCAGCAGTACTTCTCCGACGGCATCTCGGAGGATCTGATCACCGCTCTCTCGCAGTTCCCGGGATTGAAGGTGATCGGGCGGGCTTCGACGTTTCAGTTCAGAGAATCCAAGGAGGACAGCCGCAGTATCGGAGCGAAGCTCGGCGTGGCGCGCCTCTTGGAGGGGAGCGTGCGGCGCATCGGGGAGGTGGTGCGGATTAGCGCCGAGCTCATTGACACTGCTGATGGAAGCACGCAGTGGTCGGCGCGCTACGACCGCCCTTACAGGGATCTGTTCGCGCTGCAGGACGAGATCACGCATTCAGTGACGGCGTCCATACGCACGAAGCTCTTGCCGGGCGGGCATTCGGCGGCGCAGAGCGATCGACCTCCTGGCGGGAGCCTCGAGGCCTACACCGACCTGCTACAGGGCCGATTCTATCAACGCCTTAACACGGAAGCGGGTGTTCGCAAAGCGATTGAGTACTACACGAAAGCGACACAGCTCGACCCGCACTATGCGTTAGCCTGGAGCAGGCTGGCGAATGCATGGACAGACATGAGCGTGTCAGTCCTCGAGGCCGCACCGGCGAAGGAGGCACGTGGTAAGGCGCGCGAGGCGGTCGACCGAGCAGTAGCTCTCTCTCCGGACCTCGCAGATGCGCATGCAACTCGTGGCTATCTGCTCCAATTTGGAGACTTCAACTGGCGCGAAGCGGAAGCCGAGTATGGCCGGGCAGCAGAGCTCGCGCCGTACAACGCTGGCGCGAAGTTTTTTTTGGGAAACCTACGCGCGACTTTCGGCGACCTTGAGTCGGCGATTGATTTAACGCGGCAAGCAATTGCCGCCGATCCGCTCATCATCGAAAACCACGTCTGGCTGGCGACTTATCTCGTGGGGCTCAATCGCCTCGATGAGGCGGAGCGGTCGGTCGGGAGGGCCATCGAGCTGCAATCCGATGCCGGAGGATCTTACTTTTTGCTCACGGTGATCGAGGTTCTGCGCGGTCGTGCTCAGGCAGCACTCGATGCTGCCCAGAAGGCGAGCCCTGGTCCCGTCCAACTCGCCGCGCTTGCCCTCGCGCGGCAAATCGCAAACGACCGGCGCGGTGCCGATAACGCGCTGCGGACCCTCGTCGACAAGCACGCAGAACTTGCTGCTTCCGTGATCGCAGATATTTACGCGCAGCGCAATGATGCCGACGCAACCTTCGAATGGCTCGATCGGGCCGTCAGGAACCGCGACTCGGGGTTGCTGAGCTTACTGTACGATCCATTCCTCCTGCGCTACCGGGACGACCCGCGGTTCGCGGCTTTGTGCCGTAAGCTAGGCCTGCCGGTACCAGGGGAGTCGAGAGTCAAGACGTGACGGCGTACGCCATCGGCGTGTCTGACAACGGCGGCTCGACATCGCGGTTGTTAGGGGTGTTGACGGGTTCTGACCAAAAGTAACGGTATCCGGTGGGATCTGTTGCGGCGGCGGAAGTCGGCTAGGATGCCGATTCCATCGGGAGGCTCGGATGCCGCGTCATAAGCGCCGTGACCCTATGTTTCG
>JANXZT010000439.1 GCA_025355395.1 Betaproteobacteria bacterium | reverse complement strand
CGCCGCGCCAGCGGGCGAGGTGCTGCTCGATAGCCGACACGATGCGCAGAGAAAGGGCGTTCAGGCGTTTCTCGGCATCGAGCGTGACGACGGCGATGCGCCGACGATTGACAGCGTGCAATTCCTCGAAACGCACAGGGTCGCGCATGGTCTGATCAAACAGCTTCAATTGCAGAAGGCGCAGATGAGCGAGCCGGTCCCTTGGTCGGTACGTCGTTCGCGCGCAGCGTGACAGAGCCACCATGCAAGTGCCGATTTCCCGCAATTCGGTAGCAAGCATCGTTGCTCGTTTTCTGGAGGCGCGTGGAGTCGATCGCGTTTTCGGCCTGTGCGGCGGACACATCATGCCGCTGTGGATGGCAATCGATGCAAGGGGAATCCGCATCATCGATGTGCGCGATGAGCGCGCCGCCGTGTACATGGCCCACGCGCATGGCGAAGTCACCGGAGGACTCGGCGTTGCGCTGGTGACTGCGGGTCCGGGGGTCACCAATGCCATGACCGGCATCGCCAATGCATATGTTTCGCGCGCGCCGGTGCTGGTGCTGTCCGGCGCGCCGCCGCGCAAGCAGGAGAATCGAGGGGCGCTGCAGGACATCGTGCATACGGATCTGGTGCGCGCGATCACGCGTTACGCCCGCACGGTGAGAGAGCCGGCATTGGCGTTGAAGGAGCTCGACGCGGCCGTGGAATATGCCTTCGGTTATGGCGGAGAGCCGGGGCCGGTCTACCTCGATTTTCCGACCGACACGCTTCGGGACGATATTCCGACGGCCGTGCAGCTGGAGGAGCATTTTCGTCCCAAGTCGCGTCCCGTCCTGCAGCCGGATCCCGCCGCCGTTTCTGCAGCAGCGGATCTCATCTGGTCCGCGCGCAAGCCGCTGGTGATCAGCGGACGCGGCGCGCGCGGCGCCGGACGTGAGCTCGAGCGCCTTCTCGATGTCGCCGGCGCATTGTATCTCGACACGGGAGAGAGCCGAGGATTCGTGCCCGATCACCACCCTGCGTTCGTCAGCGCCATGCGCGGGACGGTGATGAGCGAAGCCGACCTCATCGTAACGATCGGGCGGCGCCTCGATTTCCAGCTCGCGTACGGGTCGCCTGCTGTATTCGGGGCGGCGCGATTCGTGCGCATCTCCGATGTCGCCGCCGAAATTCGCGATAATCGCCGCAGCGCCGTGGAGCTGCTGGCCGATCCTGCCTTGGCGTTGGCCGCGATCGTGCAAGCGGCGGGGAGCCGCGCTCCGGCCGCGGACCGTGCATGGACAGGGCGCATCCAGGCGGCCCATCGCGAACGCGTGCGAAAGCTACAGCAAAGCATGGCGGAAGCGCCGCCCGGGCGCGACGGCCGGATGCACCCGAACCGATTGCTCGCGGCGATCCAGCGCAAGCTCGACCAGGACAGTATTGTGATCGCGGACGGCGGCGATTTCCTGAGCTTCGCCCGCGTGGGTTTATCAGGCGGCACGTATCTCGATCCTGGTCCGCTCGGGTGCATCGGTATAGGGACGGCTTTCGGCAATGCGGCCAGTCTGGCCTGTCCCGATCGACGGGTCATTGTGGCCACCGGCGACGGCGCGTTCGGTTTCAACGCCATGGAAGTGGACACCGCGGTGCGGCACCGCGCCGGTGTTGTCATCGTAGTCGCCAACAACGGCGCCTGGCAGATCGAAGTCGACGATCAACGCAAGACGTACGGCCGCGTGGTGGGGACTCAGCTCCAGTTCTCCGATTACGCCGCCATGGCGCGCGCGTTCGGCATGCATGGCGAACGCGTGGAGCGCGCCGAAGACCTCGACGAGGCACTGGAGCGTGCGTTTGCGAGGAGACCGGCGCTGCTCGACGTCGTGGTCACTCCTGAAGCAGTCTCTTCGGACGCGAAGTCGGGCCTCGCCTGGGTTCCCGACCTGCAGCCCCTCACGGCGTGGGATGACGCCGAACGCAAGTGGCGCGAAATGTAATAGCCGACGCACTCAAACAACTGGAGGTGGCAGATGAACCAGGAAACGGAAGTAATAAGGGTGCTTATCGCCAAGGTCGGACTCGACGGGCATGATCGCGGCGTCAAGATCGTTGCGCGCTGCCTGCGCGACGCAGGAATGGACGTCATCTACACCGGTTTGCACCGCTCGGCCGAGGAAGTCGTCAATGCGGCGGTGCAAGAGGATGTGGACATCATCGGCGTCAGCCTGCTTTCCGGCGTCCACATGACGGTCTTTCCGAAAATCATCGACCTGCTGAAGAAGAAACAGGCGGAAGACATCATCCTGGTCGGGGGAGGCGTCATTCCGGATGAGGACGTCGTCGAGCTCAAGAAAATGGGGGTGAAGGAGATCCTGTTGCAAGACACGCCACCGGCGGTGATCGTCGACAGCATGCGCCGTCTGGTGCGCGAGCGGGGCCCCCGATAGAGCATGTGCGTGGTCCGCGATGGATCCACATGACCCAACACGAGCGCATCGACAGGAGGCTGCAATGGAAAGCTGGTCCTTTCCCCCTAAGTACGATCCGACGTATCTACCTCAACCGAGCTCGAGATACTGGTTTCCGAAGCGGGAAACCATGGATCCGGGCGAGCGCGAAAAGGCGATCCTCGACCGATTGAAGGAAATTACGCGCTACGCCTACGAGACCGCTCCGTTCTACCGCAAGAAATGGGACGAGGCAGGCTTTCACCCGAGCCAGCTTCGCTCGCTCGAAGACTTCGAGGAGAAGGTTCCCGTCATCAACAAGAAGGATCTGCGCGAGGCGCAAGCGCGGCATCCTCCGTTCGGCGATTACATCTGCGTTCCTGACGCGGAGATCCATCACATTCACGGCACGTCCGGCACCACCGGCCGTCCCACCGCATTTGCCATCGGCCGCAATGACTGGGACGCAATCGCCAATGCCCACGCACGCATCATGTGGGGCATGGGCATCCGCCCAGGCGACATGGTGATGGTCGCGGCCATTCTGAGTCTTTACATGGGATCCTGGGGTGCGCTGATCGGGTCCGAGCGGCTGCGCTGCAAGTCCTTTCCATTCGGTGCCGGTGCTCCTGGCATGACGGCGCGCGCTGCGCAATGGCTGGACCTGATGAAACCGAGTGCTTTTTACGGTACACCGTCGTTTGCAGTCCATCTCGCCCAAGTTGCGAGACAGGAAGGGCTCGACCCGCGCGCATTCGGTCTGCGCCACATGTTCTTTTCCGGCGAACCTGGCGCGTCCGTTCCGGGCGTGCGCAACAAGATCAAGGAAGCGTATGGGGCCGAGGTCTTCGACTGCGGAACCATGGCGGAGATGTCGCCATTCATGCATGCCGGCGGCGCGGCTGATTCCTCGCCGGGCATGCTGCTATGGCAGGACATCGTGTACACCGAGGTATGCGATCCCAAGACCTTTCGCCGCGTATCGTATGGCGAGCGGGGCACGCCGGTGTACACGCACCTCGAGCGCACATCGCAGCCGATGATCCGGCTGCTTTCCGGCGATCTCACGCTATGGGAGATGGGACCCAGTCCGTGCGGGCGCACGTACCCGCGACTGCCCAATGGCATCTTCGGTCGTATCGACGACATGTTGACGATCCGCGGTGAGAACGTCTACCCCAGCGAGGTCGATGCGGTCCTGAACGAGCTTGCCGACTACGGCGGCGAACATCGCATCGTGATCACTCGTGAAGGGGCCATGGACGAGTTGATCGTCCGGGTCGAAGCGAAGCCGGAGGCGTACGACCGCGGCAAGGAATACCTCACCCAGTTTCAGGCGCTCACCTCCAGTAAGCTGCAGAAGATGCTCGGTATCCGCGCCAAGATCGACGTGGTCGGGCCCGGGACGTTTCCCCGCACGGATTTCAAGGCGCGCCGCGTAGTCGATGACAGGGAGGTCTTTCGCGATCTCAACGAGCGGCTGACCAAGGAGACGTAAGCGATGAGAAGCAAGCTTTCATCGCGGGAGCTCGCGGAACGCGCGCTGACCGGCGACCTGCCGGCGGTCG
>JANXZT010000418.1 GCA_025355395.1 Betaproteobacteria bacterium | reverse complement strand
GAGATGGGGCTCGAACGACATGCTCATACAGCCGAGGATGAGCGTGTCCGCGCCGTCTCCTTCCATTGCCTTCCGGCCCAGCGCCAGCAGCCGATGATTGCTTTCCTGCCGGGCTTTCGGCAGGTCAACGACGGAGAGTTGGATCGGCAAGATCGATGCAAGGCGAGATTCCATGCCATAGAGCTTGGCCATCCGCCGGATCATCGGAACGACCGTCGGCAGCACAGTCAGGATCGAGAAACGCTCTCCCAGCATCGCCGCGCAGTGCATGCTGGCTTGCCCCGGTCCGATGACGGGCCCAGGCGACAGTTCCCGGGCAGCTTCGAGAACCGTGTCCGCAAAACAGCCCATGATGATCGCGTCAACCCCGCCCTCCACCGCCTGCCGCACTCGCGCCACTGCCGGCGTCGCGGACAAAGCCTCGTCGGAGAAGCACTCAATTGTTCCCGCGCCCTCTTGGAGGTCGCCTACCTCCACGCGCGCACTCGTGCCGGCCCAATCTTCAAGAATGTTCTGGCGTCGCGACAACTCTGAAATACCGAGGGGCCCACGCGAAACCGCGCCCGGCATTAGATAAAGGATGCGCGGCACCACAACTGGATTCCCACTTTCCACTGCGTCTCGCTCTCGGGCAAGGTCAACACACCCGCTCGGCCACCAGCCGCGCTGAGCCTAAATAGTCGACAATCTTGTTTCTCTCCCGAATCAACTCGGTTTGGAGGCTCCGATAGAGCATGTGATCTGTTAGATCGGCGAGCAATGGCGCTCGATCGAGTTTCGGCACGGCAGGCAGCGAAATCGCCGGATCGTGATCGAAGCGCTCGCCCCGAGCGTAGTTCACCGGGACCAGAAAGCGGGCGATGTCCATAATCGCTTGATTGAATTCACGCTGCTTGTCCCGACCGGCGCGCGTGGCGGCGTCTTCAAACTTCTCGAGCGTCCCCACAAGCTGCGCAGCGGCCTCGATCGCGGGAGAGAGATCAAGATGACCCTTGCAGCTTGCCTGGTATCTTTCCAGCTGGTCGTGGATTTCGCGTGCCGCCCGGGAGTGTTCAAACGGGATAATATCAGCGTTTAGGATCCTGGTGATCGCGGCCACGTAAATATTGATGTCTGTAAATAGAATATCTGGATCGGCAACATCGAGAATGTCCTTCTCGGTGTGCCAGGCCGTGTTGCCGCCGCAGCCGCCGACGATATAGTTATAGCCCAGTTCCTTCCGCTTTGCGGGAGGGATATTGGACAGCAGCATAAAGAATCCGGTGAGTCCAATCTGATTGAATGAATAGTCGCCGGCGCGCAAAGGACGTTTGCCCTTCGACTCCTTCCCGGTGACATCTCGAATGACATTGCGGCAGAAGCTGTCTGCCTCCTGCATCCACATGACGTCTTCAAAATACTCGGTTGCGTCGCGGCAACCAGGCGAATCGATATCCAGTTGACCCACGCAATTTCGCGCCAAATCGCGGGCGAACTCGTCCGCGAACCATGTCGAGCCCGCGTACCTGCCGTGGGAATGTCCCGGCCACCAACAGATCCGCAACGATCGTCTAAGCTGATGGCGATGCTTGGTAAAGAGCCGCGCCAGTTCGAGTAGCGATGCATCTCCAGTAGCGTTATCCCCGACACCTTCATGCCACGAGTCCAGATGGCCATGCACGAGTAGGAACTTCTCCGGTTCCTCCGTACCCTCGATCCATACTGTGTTCAACGGACACTTCACCCAGCCTTCGTCCAGTTTTGACTCGATGCGAACTCGAAGCGTACCAGCTTGCGCTTGTTGAATCAGTTTCTCGCCATCCATCCGGTTCACACAGACAATGGGCGAGTTGGGCTTGCGATCCAAACTGCTAAGCGTGGGATTACCCCAGATTGATGTGCAGACTCCCTCATGAATCGCTTCGCCAGGATTGACGTAGATCTGCGCGACCGCACCGCGCTTCTCATGGTCGCGTACCCGCATCGGCATCGACATGCCTTCACTGATCACGATTTTTCCGGCAATGTCCGTTTCGGACGCCTGCCCACGCGTGGAGAACATGTCCTCGATCCGCTCGACTTTGGGAGCATGTAGAAAGACCACGTCCGCCTCGACACCGCTCGTCGGTAGCGCGAAGGCCGGTGTCTTCGCGCGAACCGTTCCACCTCCCGGAGACAAAATGTCCAGCCGGGCGCCGCGCGGCACGCTGATCAGTAACTCCGGCGTGTGCATTGTGACGTTGGCACCGAAGCTCTTCAGCTTGTCATAGATATATTGCGCAGCCTTCCATTCGCCTTCTGTTCCCGATTCGCGGACGATCCTCGAGAAGGTCGTTACTAAGTCCCACGGAATGCCTTTAGAAACCGATGAGCGTATCTCCTGCTCGATTTCGGCAACTGAATGAGTTGATGATGCCATGATGAATCCCCTTCGT
>JANXZT010000409.1 GCA_025355395.1 Betaproteobacteria bacterium | reverse complement strand
CTTCGAAGCGATCGATGCGTACACGTGCCCCGCGTTTGGCCGTATCGACGAGTGTGGCCGTGTATTCACCGCCGCTGCCATCGAAAAGCATCAGCACGTCGCCAACAGCCAGCCTCAACACCCGCACCGCATGATGCGCAGCGGCATCCGGCAATTCCAGCTCGGCGCCGATGGTGGACTGACCCAGCGCGCCTTCCACAAAAAAGCGCGCCTTCGCCATCAGGCCGCCTTGCCGGGGGGAATGATGAAGTCGAAGTGATACTGATCGCCCGCCGGAACAAATCCCACCCGGAGATAAAGCCGATTGCTGACCGGGTTTGCCATATCTGCGCTGAGATAGATTGCGGCAGTGCCCTCCTTGCGCAAACGGCGCATGACCGCGGCAAGGAGTGCACTCGCATAACCGCGCCCCCGATGCATTCGCGGCGTATACACCGGCGCGACGCGAACGGTTGCATCATCGATGCGCGCGAAGCCGACCAGCGCCCGGGCACCGTGATCGTCCCACAACCAGAGCGCTCCTGCATCGATGCGCCTGACCGTGTTGGCTCGAATGCGCGCGATGTCATCCGGCACACCCACTTCCGTTACAAACGCCACCATCCAGTCGGCCAGCAGGTCGGTTTCGCTCGTTCGCGCGCGCCGCACGCGTCCGGGCGCTCTCATCGCTGAAATGTCCGCGCCGAGGGCGTAACTGCGAAGATGAAAGCGATGGCGGTGCGCGTGTCCGGTAGTGGTGTGCCAGGCGCGGGCAAACGCTTCGCAACTCGAAAGGCCACCGAGCACGCCGGGAAGGTCGGCATCATCCCTGCCCAGCGCCCGCGCCATGAATGCTGCTGCGTGCGGATCGCTGTCGCCGATCACCAGCGGACCGGGTGCACGCTGCAGTCCGACCCCGATGGTCCGGCTCTCGTCCTCCACCGTCGCCAGCAGCGCGCCGGGGTTCGGGTTCGGCTCCGCCGCCGCCGCTCCCAGTGCGCGCGCCCAGGCGAGAAGTCCGCTGTAGCCGGCGCGATGACGATCGAGAAGCGGCATCGCCGCATCGATGAATGATTGCGGATGCGGGTGCAATACCAGGCGCAGTCGGCTCATCAACTACTGACCTCTATGCAAACGAGTGACTGGTGATTCCGGCGAGAATCGTCGTGCCTGCGCAGTTTGGTAACCGGGCGGGCGCCTCGCGTCGTTCACGGCAACACAATGGATTCCCGCCTTCGCGGGAATGACGGAAACGTTGCAACCGCTGTCACTCATTGCAGTGATCTGCCGACGATCTGCGTCCTGCGCTCATCTCGTCATCGCGCGCGATCGATTGCAAGGAACGCCTTCAGCGCGTCGAGCACCGCATCCGGCTCTTCTGCCATCAACGCGTGTCCACTGCCAGGCAGCGTAATCACCTCGCTGTGGGGGATTCGCTCGGCCAGCGAGACGGCGCCCTTCGCCGGCGCCATGAGATCGCGGCCTGCAATCAGCAGCAGTGCAGGACAACGCACGGCGATCGCGGCTTCAAGGCCGCTCAGGTAGCGCCTGCAGGCCATGAGGTCGGTGGCCAGCGCCAATGGGTGCGCCCGTTCCAGCAGCCGCAACGCGTTCCCGGTCATCCACATGCCCGGCACCTGATTGCCACCGAGTTGCTTGCCCGCACTAAACGACCAGCCGTTGATGAGCTCATACGCCACCTGCTCGTCGTTGGTCGCGGCATCGAGCAGCACATCGCTCACTTCCATCGGCGCCGCGGGACCGAGCAAGGCAAGATGCGTGATTCGTCCGGTGTAGCGCGCCGCGCATTGCAGGACGACCAGCGCGCCCATGGAATGCCCGACCAGCGCGGCGCTGCCGGCGCCCACGGCATCGAGCACGGCCGGCAACCAATCGGCCAGCGCCTCGATGGTAGGGAGCGCGTCTCCCGCCGAGCGGCCGTGGCCCGGGAGGTCCAGCGCGAGCACATTCCACCCGTGATGCGCGAAGTAACGCGACTGCAATGCCCAGACACTGTGGTCGTGGGCCGCGCCATGCACAAAGACCAGCGTTGGATGGGTGGCTTGCCGCGGCCGCGTCCCGGTATAAGCGTAGACCACGGCGCCGTTCACCATGACCTTCATCCCGGTTCCAACCGTCGCGAGCGCCGATGCATGTCATCCAGCCACCGGTGACGGGCAGATTGCAATTACGACTTCCCGGCCGCGTGCAGCGCGCGCGACAGGTCCTCGATCAGGTCGTCGGAATTCTCGAGCCCCACTGACAGCCGGATGCTGCCTTCGTTAATGCCGGCTCGCGCAAGATCTTCGACCGTCATGCGGAAATGGGTGGTCGATGCGGGATGGATCACCAGCGACTTCGCGTCACCGACATTGGCCAGGTGTGAAAAGAGCCGCAGCGATTCGATGAACCGCCGTCCCTGCGCGCGAGTGCCGCGAAGGTCGAAGCTGAATACGGCGCCGCAGCCCAGGGGCAGCAACCTGCCCGCCAAAGCGTGGTCGGGGTGGCCAGGGAGCTCCGGATAGCCCACCGCGTTGACCAGCGGATGCTCATCGAGGAAGGCCACGATGCGACGCGTGTTCTCCACATGACGGGCCATGCGCAGCGGCAGGGTTTCGATGCCCTGCAGGATCTGAAACGCGGTGAAAGGCGCCATGCAGGCGCCGAAATCGCGGATGCCTTCGCGCCGGGCACGCAGCAGGAACGCGGCCGTCGTCGACTCTTCGCTGAACACCATCTGGTGGAAGCCGTCGTAGGGTTCCGTCAGCGTCGGAAAGCGTTCGCGGCGGCCTGTGGCCTCCCAATCGAAGCGGCCACCATCGACCAGCAGCCCGCCGATCACCACCCCGTGACCCGACAGGAACTTGGTGGCCGAATGCACGATGAGATCGGCGCCAAGATCGAAGGGACGCATTAGATAGGGAGTGGTGAAGGTCGAATCGACCAGCAACGGCAGGTGATGGGCGTGCGCGAGCTCGGCGACGCGCGGGATGTCGAGCACGTCGAGGCCCGGATTGCCGAGCGTTTCGCCAAAAAGGAGCCGCGTTTCCGGACGAATGGCGGCACGCCACGCGTCGAGATCGCGAGGATCGACGAAGGTCGTCTGCACGCCGAAGCGCGGCAGGGTGTAGTTGAGCAGATTATGCGAGCCGCCATAGAGCGCACGCGAGGCGACGATGTGCGCGCCGGCACCGAGCAGCGTGACGATGGCAAGATGCAACGCAGCCTGCCCGCTCGCCACCGCGATGGCGCCCACACCGTCCTCCAGCGCCGCAATGCGCTCTTCCAGCACCGCACAGGTCGGATTGGAGATGCGCGAGTAGACGTGACCGGCGCGCTCCATGTTGAACAGCGCCGCGGCGTGATCGCTGTCGGCCAACACGAACGATGCCGTCTGGTAGATCGGCGTGGCACGGGCTCCGGTCGCCGGGTCGGGGCGCGCGCCGGCATGGAGCGCGAGGGTATCGAAGTGCGGAGTTCCGGGCTTGGGCATCGGCTAAGCGTGAACAACCGGACGATTGCGGACGATCATCTTAAGCGCAAGGCGCACGAACCACCAACGCGGTTAAGATGTGATGTTCGGATGACCGTCACCAGAGTTCCGTGAGATGAACCGTCGCTCCCCCGCCGGCCCGCCGGGCCAAGCCATTCTGCGCGCTCCCGGCGCCGCGCCGGAAAAAGGCCGCGGTGCGACCTTCAATCCCGCCAATCGCTTCCGCCGCGAGGTGCGCGAAGCCGTGGACGATGGCTGGGCAGAACCGCCGGATGACGATTCCGGCGTCGCAGGCAGGGTCGATGCCGATCCGCCGCGACGCAAGACCACGGTCACGATTCATCCTTCGCGCACGATCA
>JANXZT010000384.1 GCA_025355395.1 Betaproteobacteria bacterium | reverse complement strand
GCTTGCCTGACAGACCCGAAAAATTCGCCAACGAGCGGTCGACCGCCGCGCCCACCGTCTTGCGGGGATTGAGCGACGAAATCGGGTTCTGGAAAACAATCTGGACCAGGCCGCGAAAGGTTCGCAGCGCTTTAGGGTCCTTGCGGCTGATGTCGCGTCCGCGGAAAAAGATTGACCCGGCCGACGGTTCGAGCAGCCGGACGACGCAGCGGCCAAGTGTGGATTTGCCGCAGCCGCTTTCGCCGACGAGGCCCAGTGTCTCGCCTGATCCGATCGACAACGAGACCTCGTCGATCGCGTGTATCTCGGGGCGCTCGAGGCGAAACCAGGGAATGCTGGCGCGAGTGCCGGGGATGCGCAGTCGTGCCCGCATCAGCCGGGTGCGCAGTTGATAAATCTTGCGCAAGCCGTTGACCTCGAGCAGCCGCTCGTCCGGTTGCGCCAAAACACGCGGTGGCACTGCCGCGCGCTCGGCAGATGCGGTCATCTGTCGCGCCGCGTTGATCGTGGCGGATTTCCAGCAGCGCACCGCATGGCCCTTGGGAACAGGTGCCATGATTTGCGCGTTTTCGCGACAAGCCGCCTCCACGTATGCGCAACGCGGATGAAAGACACAACCGGTGGGCAGATGAGTGAGATCGGGAAATTTGCCTGTGATCGGAATGAGCCGCGCTCGGCGATGCCCCGGCGCGAGCCGCGGCATCGAGGTCAGCAGGCCCTTGGTATAAGGATGCGCGGGCGCGCTCAACACCTGCGCGGTCGGGCCGTATTCGATGACGCTACCCGCGTACAGCACGCACACCGTATCGCAGATGCGGTTGACGAGGCCCAGGTTGTGGGTGATGAAGAGCATGGACAAACCGCGCCGCCGGCGCAGCTCGTCCAGGAGATCGAGGATCTGCGCCTCCACCGTCACGTCGAGCGCGGTGGTCGGCTCATCGAGGATGACGAGCGCAGGATCGCAGATCAGCGCGGTGGCGATGAGCGCCCGTTGTTGCATCCCGCCGCTCAACTGATGGGGATAGGCGCGGGCGAGCTCGCGCGGATGCGGCAGGCCCACTTCGGCCAGTGCCTCGACGGCCTTGTCGAGCGCGGTCGCCTCGGACAGGCCGCGATGGAAAATCAGCGGCTCGGCGACCTGCAAGCCGATCGGCAATCCCGGGTTGAGTGAGGTAAAGGGATCCTGGAAGACGATGCTGATCCGATCGCCGCGCAACGCCTGCTGCTGCGCTTTTGTCAGCCGTCGCAGGTCCTGGCCGTTGAACAGCATGTTGCCGCTGTTGATCGTCGCTTCCGGTCCGAGCAGTCCCATGACCGTCAGCGCCACCGTGCTTTTGCCAGAGCCCGACTCGCCGACCAGCGCCAGCGTTTCTCCGGCGTTGATCGAAAAGCCGACATCGCGCAGCGCGCTCAAGCGACCGTGACGGGTCGCGTAGCTGACCGTCAACGATCCAATCTCGAGGACCGCGGCCGCCGTCGTTTGAGTGGAGCTCACGGTCCTTTTCCGCTGCGCATTCGTGGATCGAGAATCTCGCGCAGCCCGTCACCGAGCAGATTGACGCCGATGACGGTCACGCACATCGCGATGCCTGGCGCCAGTGCAATCCACGGCGCGCGTTCGACAAACGCTCGCGCCTCGCTGATCATCAGCCCCCAATCCGAGCTCGGCGGCTGCGCGCCGAGGCCAAGAAAACTGAGCGCGGCGCCGAGCAGAATCGCGAACGTGATGCGCAGGCTGCCCTCGACGGCAATCGGCGGCCAGGCATTCGGCAGGATTTCCCGCATCAGGATATAGGCGGGCCCGTCGCCGCGCGCCCTGGCGGCGAGCACGAATTCCTCCTGCGCCAATTCAAGCGTTACGCTGCGCGTGAGACGAACGATGGCGGGAACGTACACGACGCCGACGGCAAGAATGGTCTTCCACAGCGCGGGCGGGGTGACGGAAAGAACCAGTAGCCCGAGCAGGATCGGCGGGAACGACATCAGCACATCCATGGCCCGCATCACGTGCTCGTCGACGCGGCCCCGCTGGTAACCGGCGTACAACCCGATCGGGACTCCCACCCCCAGGCAGAACGCCGTCGCGCCCAGTCCCATCAGCAACGACAACCGCGCGCCGATCAGCGTCCGGCTCAGCACATCGCGGCCATAGTCGTCGGTGCCGAACCAATGCGCGAGGCTCGGCGGCTTCAACCGCGCCATCACCTGCATTTCGTCATACGGGTATGGCGCAATCCACGGCGCGGCGATCGCCAGCACAATCATCACGATCACGATCGCCGCGCCACAAACCAGCGTCGCCGGCACATGGAAGCGATGGGACACCGGTGGCGCCGGCGCCCATGCCGCGTCAGCTTCGAGTCCCGCCATAACGGATCTTCGGATTGAAATACGCGTACAGGAGATCGGCGATCAAGTTGGCGAAGCAATAAATCGCCGCGATGACGAGGATGCTGGCCTGGATCAACGGCAGATCGTGACGCTCAATGGCGAATATCAGCAGCCGTCCCAAACCCGGATAAGAGAAGACCGTCTCGACGACGACCACGCCGCCGATCAGCAAGCCGACATCGATGGCCAGCACTGTGATCGTCGGCAGCAACGCATTGCGCAGCGCATGCCTGATCAGGACGACGCGCTCGGGTAGGCCTTTGGCGCGCGCAAACAGCACGTATGGGCTGCGCAAAGTTTCCAGCATGCTCGAACGGGTCATCCGCGATATGTGGGCAATCAGCGCGGCCGTCAGCGTTGCCGCCGGCAGCACGAGATGCGAGGCCCATGCGGTCCAGCCGGCGGAGAGGTTGCCGGCGCCGCCCGAGGGCAGCCAGTGGAGATAGCCGGCGAACACCAGAATCAGCACGATTCCCCAAAAAAAATCGGGCACCGAAATGCCGAGGAGGGTGAACACCGAAATGCCGTGGTCCAGCATCGAGTTGTGCTTGATCGCGGCAATGATTCCGAGACTCACGCCGATAAGGGTGATCAGCACGATCGAAATCGTGCACAACAGCGCGGAGCTGGCCAGCGCCGCGCGCAGCATGGGACCGATCGGCCGCTCCATGATCAGCGATTGCCCCAGATCGCCGGACAGGATGCCGCTCGCCCAGCGCCAGTACTGCGTGAGCAAGGGATCGTGAAGACCCATTTTATGTTCGATCGCCGCGATGACATCGGGAGTCGCAAATTGCCCGGCGATCATGCGGGCAACATTGCCGGGCAGCACTTGCGTGATGACGAAGATCAGCCCGGAGATGATGACCAGGATGACGCCGATCGTCGCGACCCGCTTTGCAACGTAGAACCCCAAGTCGATTTGCCTCTGCGTGCGTGGGCCGGACACGCCGATTGGCGGCGCGCCCGGCTTTTTAGAGATGTGAGTCGCGCCTTGCTATTGCATGGAAACCTGGCGCAAATCGAGCCACATCATCGGGCTCGACTGGAATCCCTTCACATTCTTGCGGTAGGCGTTGACGTGGTTGATCACGTAGGGAACGACACCCGGCGGATCCTCGAGCGCCAGCGCCTGGAA
>JANXZT010000344.1 GCA_025355395.1 Betaproteobacteria bacterium | reverse complement strand
TCTTGCGATCAATCGGATGGAAATGCGTTGCCAGTGGTGGACTCTTCGCTCTCAGCGCTCTGATGATCGCGCCGGCACTTGCGCAGGACGCCTACCCGGGGAAACCCATCACCATGGTCGTGCCGTTCCCGCCCGGCGGCGTGGCGGACATCGTGGCGCGTCCGGCCGCCGCCGGGCGGGAACGGCACGACCATGGTGATGGGTTTCCCCGGGTAGGCGTCCTGCGCAAGTGCCGGCGCGTTCATCAGAGCGCTGAGAGCGAAGAGTCCACCACTGGCAACGCATTTCCATCCGATTGATCGCAAGACGTTCCTCCTCAGACAACGCATCGGGCGCTCAGCGGTCCCTTGACAGGATCGTGGGACGCGAGCCCGCAACGAATTCAAAAAGCGACGGCGGCCGTGCTGGGACACACAGCCGCCGGGGGTTAGCGCGGAAAACGAGCGCCGTCAGAACATGTGCTGACCGCCATTGATCGCGATGTTGGCGCCCGTCAGGAAGGCTGCTTCTTCGCTCGCGAGATAGGCGACGAGCCCCGCGACTTCCTCTGGCTTGCCCAGGCGGCCCATCGGGATCTGCGGAATGATCTTCGAATCGAGCACTTCCTGGGGTATGGCCATGACCATCTTGGTGCCGATGTAGCCCGGCGAGATGGTGTTGACCGTGACGCCTTTGCGTGCCACTTCCAGCGCCAGTGCCTTGGTGAACCCGTGCATGCCTGCCTTGGCGGCCGAGTAGTTGGTCTGGCCGAATGCGCCTTTCTGGCCGTTGACCGAGGAGATGTTGATGATGCGGCCCCATCCGCGGTCGATCATGCCGTCGGCCACCTGCTTTGTCATGTTGAAGCAGCTGTCGAGATTGGTCTTCACCACCAGGTCCCAGTTGATCCGGTCCATTTTCTTGAACGTCATGTCGCGGGTGATGCCGGCATTGTTAACCAGCACATCCACCGGGCCGACCTCCTTGACCACGGCCGCGACGCAGGCTACGCAACTGTCGTAGTCGGTAACGTCGCAGGGATACGCGTGGAACTCGTGGCCCTGCTGGCGCATCCCCGTCAGCCACTCCTTGGTCTTGGCATTGCCGGGTGAGTGGGTTGTCACCACGATGTGGCCCAGCGCCGCGAGCTTGAGACAGATCGCTTCGCCGAGCCCGCCCATTCCGCCGGTCACCAGTGCGACCCGGGATTTTTCCGCTGTCATGCTCTTCTCCTCGTTGAATTCGGCGCGCTGCCGGTTACGCCCCGTTGCCGTCATTCCGGCCAAGCCTGCAGAGCGGGCGCGAGCCGGAATCCATTACTTTTCAAAGCCAATGGATTCCCGCTTGCGCGGGAATGACGACAATAAATAGGCCGCGAATTTTTGATTCACAACACTAGCGCTCGACGGCGAGCGCCACCCCCATGCCGCCGCCGATGCACAGCGACGCGAGCCCTCTTTTCGCACCGCGCCGCTGCATCTCGTGCAACAGCGTCACCAGCACGCGGCAGCCCGAAGCGCCGATCGGGTGGCCGATGGCGATGGCGCCGCCGTTCACGTTGATGCGTTTCGTATCCCAACCCATTTCCTTGTTCACGGCGCAGGCCTGCGCGGCGAACGCCTCGTTGATCTCCATGAGGTCGAGATCGGCGGGCTTCCAGCCGGCCTTTTCGAGGCAGCGCCGCGAGGCGGAAACGGGACCCATGCCCATGATCGCGGGATCGACACCCGAAGACGCGTATGACTTGATGCGCGCCAGCGGCTTCAATCCGAGTTGCTCCGCACGCGTTGCCGACATCACCAGGACGGCTGCGGCGCCGTCGTTGATCCCGGAAGCATTCGCGGCCGTGACCGATCCATCCTTGGCGAACGCGGGCCGCAACGCCGACACCGACTCGATCGTCGTGCCGGCCTTGACGAATTCGTCCTGCGCAAAAGCCAGCGGATCGCCTTTGCGCTGCGGGATCATCACCGGCACGATTTCATCAGTGAAGCGGCCGCCTTTCTGCGCGGCCTCGGCCTTGTTCTGGCTCGCCACCGCAAACGCGTCCTGCTCGGCGCGCGAGATTTCGTACTGCTTAGCGACGTTCTCGGCCGTCGTGCCCATGTGGTACTGGTTGTAGACGTCCCACAGCCCGTCCACGATCATCGAATCCACGAGCTTCGCGTCGCCCATGCGAAAGCCGTCGCGCGAGCCCATCAGCACATGTGGCGATGCGCTCATGTTTTCCTGGCCGCCGGCAATGATGATGTCCGCGTCGCCGCAGCGTATCGCCTGCGCTGCGAGCATCACTGCTTTCAGGCCCGATCCGCACACCTTGTTGATCGTCATCGCGGGGATGGTGTTGGGAAGTCCCGACTTGATAGATGCCTGGCGCGCCGGATTCTGCCCGCTGCCGGCGGTCAGCACTTGGCCGAGGATGACTTCCGAAATCTGGTCGCCGCGCACGCCGCTTCGCGCGAGGAGCGCCTTGATCACGGTGGCGCCAAGCTCGGGCGCGGCGGCCTTGGCGAGTGAGCCGCCGAACTTGCCCACGGCAGTGCGCAGGGCGTGGGTGATGACGATGTCGTTCATGGAAGGTCTCCGGAAGGGTTGGCCTCACGCGGCCAAAAGGCCGCTTGGCGTCGCGAATATCGTCACATCTTAGCCCAGGTCGCGTCCTCCCGTTGACCGGCTCGCACAGTGAGCGGAGCGGTGTCGCGGTGCTTAAGCGGCGGTCGCCTTCACGTAGCTACCCGGCGCGGGCTCGATGGGTTTGTAGCGCGTGTTCCCCGCCGCGTGCGGTGCCGCTTTCTGGCTGCCGGCGCGGATCGCAAGCCATGCGCCCCAATGGGGCCACCAGCTTCCGGGCAGGGATTGCGCGCCTGCGAGCCACGCTTCCGGATCCTCGCCGACGGAATCGTTGGTCCAGTAGTTGCGACGATTCTTCCCCGGCGGATTGATCACCCCCGCAATGTGCCCCGAAGCGCCCATCACGAATGTACATTCGCCGCCCACGAGGGAGGTGGTCCGATAGGCGGAGGGCCACGGGACGATATGGTCATCGCGTGAGGCATAAACGTAGGTCGGCACGTTGATGCGCCCCAGGTCGACGGCTTCGCCCAGGATCGAGAGCGCACCCGGCTGGCGCAGCCGGTTGTCGAGATACATGTTCTTCAGGTAATACACGTACATGGGGCCGGGCAGGTTGGAGGAATCGCCGTTCCAGTAGAGCAGGTCGAAGGCCGGCGGCGTCTCGCCCTTCAGGTAGTTGTTGACGACGTAATTCCATACCAGCTCGTTGGCGCGAAGGCTTGCAAATGCCGTCGCGAGCTCGCCGCCGTGAACCCTTTGCCCACTCATCAGCGCGGGCTCGCGCGCCGCGAGGAATTCGCGCGAGACATACACGCCGATCTCGCCGGGATCGCTGTAGTCGAGCAGGGTCGTGAGCAACGTTGCGCTCGCCACGCTGCGATCGCCCCGCGCCGCCAGCACCGCGAGGGCGCAGCCGAGGATCGTGCCGCCCACGCAAAACCCAAGCATGTTGACGGTGTCGCTGCGGGTGACGGCCTTGACCACCTCGAGCGCCGCCAGCACGCCCTGATCGACATAGTCATCCCAGGTGAGATGGCCCAATTCCGCCGGAATGTTGCGCCACGAAATCATGAATACGGTGTGGCCCTGCGCCACGGCCCAGCGCACGAACGAGTTATCGGGCTGCAGATCGAGGACGTAGTACTTGTTGATGCAAGGCGGCGTGATGAGTAGCGGCACGCTTCCCACCCGCTTGGTGGTGGGCCGGTACTGGATAAGCTCGATCAGTTCGTTGCGATACACCACGTCGCCTGGGGTGAGGGCGAGGTTGCGCCCGAGGCCGAACGCCTGCTCGTCGGTCATCGAGATCCGGCCCTTGCGCGCATCGGCGACCAGGTTCTCCAGCCCCCGCACGAGGCTTGCGCCGTCGCTTGCCAGTGCCCGCTTCCAGACCTCGGGGTTGGTTGCCGCGAAGTTCGATGGCGCCATCGCATCGACGAGTTGCCGGGTGATGAAGCGCACGCGGCGTTGGTCCTGCTCGGGCAGCGGCACAAGAGTGGCGAGTTGCTTCAGATACTCCGCCGTCAACAGATAATGCTGCTTCAACAGCGCAAAATAGGGCAGGGTGCTCCACTCGGGAGCGCTGAAGCGTCGATCGCCGGCAGAAGGCTCCGCGATCACGGGCAGCATCTGCGCTGCCGCGGGATTCAACAGTGCCTGCTGTGCCGCCGTCCATAACGCCTGGAAGCGCGGCTGATAGCGTGCGGTGAGTGCGGCTATCGCCTGCGACTGCGTCGCGAGTTCGGCGGCGCGCGGCGCGGCGTGGAAGGAGTCACCAGGGGCCGGAGACGGCGCCGCTGCGGCGCTGCCGGCACCAGTGTGAGTCCACCAATGGGTCCACTGCGTGCCGATCTCACCCCACGCCGACGCGAGGTCGAGCCAGGCGTGCAACCGATCAGTGGAAACGTCATTCATGGAGCAGGGCACGAACGGTCGCGATGATGGCGATGCCCAGGGCGATGAGAACGAGTTGCTTGGCGGTCTCGAGGGGCTCCGGGCGGCGGTGCAGGCTGGGGATGAGATCGGCGACCGCCACATAAAGGAGGCTCGCGGCTGCAATCGCGAGGACTGTCGGCAATAGCTGCTGCATGTCAGCGAGGGAAAAATAGCCGGCCACGCCACCTACCAATGTCGCGAGCCCGGTCGCGACATTGAACGCGAAAGCCTTGCGCCGCCGGTACCCCGAATGCAGAAGCACCGCGAAATCGCCTACCTGCTGCGGAATGGCATGCGCGATGATGGCGACGGTGGTGGCAACCCCTAGCGCCGGATTGGCAAGGAACGATGCCGCGATCACAATGCCGTCGCAAAAATTGTGGACGCTGTTGCCGATGAGGATCATGAGCCCCGACCGGCCAAAGTCGTTGTCTTCGCCGGCAACCTGCGTGTAGCCATGGTTGTGACCGACCCCCGCTGCCGCCCCGTCCCGCGCATCGCCCTGGTGGTCGTGGCTGTGCCGCCAGAGCACGAGCTTTTCAAGCAGGAAAAAAGCCAGCAGGCCGGCGAGGACGGTCATCATGACGCGCTCGGGCGCGCCGGCTTCCAGCGCATGGGGCAGGAGCTCGAGAAACACCGCTCCCAGCAACGCGCCCACGGCGAAGCTCACCAGGCGGCCGATGTGGGACGGCTGGAGCGCCAGCGTTCCCGCGGCAGCCACGATGGCGAGCACACCGCCGGCGAGGCAGGCAAGGATAGTGGCGGAAAGGGGCGTCAACGGCGGAGCGCGTGAACGTTGTGGCGCGATTCCGAACGATTCCGGCGCGCCGGGGAAGTGCTCTGCATTATACGCAGCCGGGCATGCGGGTCAGGACGAGAGCCAGATGAGGGCCGCCATCCGTCCGGTGTCGCGCTCGCGCCGATAGGAAAAGAACCGGCTGGCGTCGGCATGAGTGCACAAGCCGCCGCCGTTCGCGGTGCGCACCCCGGCTTCGTGCAGTTGCAGCGCCGCGAGGGCGTAAAGATCGGCATGCCACTTACCCTCGCGGCCCGGCGTAAAACAGGTCAACGCCGCGTCGTTGCGCATGCAAAATGCGTCGCGCACTTCCGGCCCGACCTCGAACGCTGCGGGCCCGATGGCCGGACCCAGCCACGCCACCAGCCGCTCCGGCCCGCTGCCAAGGCGCTCCATCGTGGCGAGCGTTGTCGTGAGCACGCCTGCAGCCAGGCCGCGCCATCCGGCATGCGCGACCGCGACCGTGTTGCCACGCGCATCGGCCAGGAATACCGGCAGGCAATCGGCGATCCGCACGGCGCAGACGACATCCGGTGTTCGGGTCACCGCGGCGTCGGCGCACGGCCACGCGGTGGCGGGGGAGGTCGCATCGAGCACGGCCACTTCCGCGCCGTGCACCTGCCGCAGCCAGTGTGGATCGCCGGGCAGAAAACGACACAGCCGTCGGCGATTTTCTGCGACTGCTTCATCACTGCTTTCCGCGCCGCCGAGATCCATCGTGCGGCGCGCGCCAATCGACACGCCACCACTGCGGGTCGTGACGAGCGCATGTACCGCAGGGGGCACCGCCCAATTCGGCACGATCCAGTCAAGGCCGGCTTCCGCAATGCGCACGGGAAGCGTATCCGCGGTGGTCATTTATTGGTGATTACCGAAATGAGTGACAGCCGCCGCAAGACTCCTGTCGTTCCCGCGAAGGCGGGAGCCCACCGTCTTTCGAAGGACGCCCCTGGGTCCTTAGCCTTCGCGGGAACGACGATATCCAGATTTTCTGCGTCACGAATTTTGTAATCCTCAGTAAGAGGTCGCCTGCGCCCGCAAGCGCTCGAGCAGCGCCGAAAAATCATCGGGCAACGGCGCGCTCCATTGCAATGAGGCGCCGGTGAGAGGATGGGCAAGGCCGAGCCGGGCCGCATGTAGCGCCTGCCGCGTGAAAGCGATGGTGAGCGCCGCCGGGCCGCTCCCAAGGCGCTCGCTCCCCCGCGGGGGACGGCCCGCAGCGCCAAGGGGGCCCAATGGTCGCTTGCGGCCATAAGCCGGGTCGCCGATCAGCGGGTGGCCGATCGACGCGAGATGCACGCGGATCTGATGCGTGCGCCCGGTTTCGAGGCGGCATTCGAGCAGTGTCGCCAAGTGCAAGCGCTCGACCACGCGGTAATGCGTACGCGCGGGCTTGCCCGTGGCCACCACCGCCATCGTGGTCCGGCGCGTCGGATGGCGCCCGATCGGCGCATCCACACTTCCGTCGCGATGCACGTCGCCGTTCACAAGCGCGAGGTATTCACGATGCACCGTGCGCGCCTGCAATTGGCGAATGAGCAGGGTTTGGGCGGTGAGTGTCTTGGCGACGACCAGAAGGCCGCTCGTATCCTTGTCCAGCCGATGCACGATGCCGGCGCGCGGCACTGCGGCCAATGCCGGCGCGTGATGCAGGAGGGCGTTGAGCAACGTGCCCTCCCAATTGCCGCTTCCCGGATGAACGACCAGACCCGCGGGCTTGTCGATCACGAGCAGCACGTCATCCTCGTGCACGATGCGAAGTGCGATGGCTTGCGGTGCGTAGGCGTTTTCCTGCGGATCGGGCTTGGCGCGCACCACGACCGCTTCGCCCCCCCGGACCTTGTAGCGCGCATTGGCCGTGTTGCCATCCACGGTGACGCGCCCGTCATCGATCCAGGCCCTCAAGCGACTGCGGGAATAATCGGGGAGACTTCGCGCCAGCGCCTGATCGAAACGCAGGCCGAAAGCATCGGGCGGCAGTTGAAGGTGATAGACCCGCGGTGCGGCATCGGGACGCTCATGCGGCCATGAATCTCGTTCCGGTGCAGGAGGATTGGCGGATGCCATAGGGTTGCATCAATGAGGGTTGCGTCAACAGGCAACGCCTTCGAGGTGCTCGGTTATAATCGGCCCAAGTTTCCGGAGTGAGTGACGCATGTTCGCATCACCAATGAATGCACTGAATTTGCCCCGCGCGGCACGCCGCACCGGGATTGCCGGCTGGTGCCTGGCGCTCTTGTTTGCAGCCGCGCTGGGTGGTTGCGGCCTGTTGCCCGAGGTGAAGGACGAAACGGCGGGATGGAATGCCGAGCGTCTTTACAAGGAGGCGCACGACGCGATGGTCGACGGAAATTATACGCGCTCGATCAAGCTCTTCGAGACACTCGAATCGCGCTTTCCGTATGGCCGTCTGGCGCAGCAGGCAATCCTTGAATCCGCCTACGCGAGCTATCGATCGCAGGAGCCCGTGGCCGCGGTCGCCGCGTGCGACCGCTTTATCCGCACGTACCCGAACAATCCCAGCGTCGATTACGCGTACTACCTCAAAGGCCTTGTCAACTTCCGCGAGGACCAGGGGCTGCTGGGTTACCTCTACGAGGTGGATCTTTCGGAGCGCGAGCCGAAGGGCATGCGCGAGTCCTACGAGGCGTTCAAGGAGCTCGTGACCAAGTTTCCGCAGAGCCGCTACGCGCAGGATTCGGACAGCCGCATGCGCTACCTTACCAATTCGCTGGCGCTCTACGAAGTGAAGGTGGGACGCTATTACTATAATCGCGGCGCGTATGTGGCGGCGGCCAATCGCGCGCAACTTGCGATCACCAACTATCCGCGCACGCCTGCCAACGAAGATGCGCTCGACCTTCTGATGCGAAGCTACGAGCAGCTCGGGCTCACCTCGCTTCGCGACGATGCCGAGCGCGTCATGCGCGCGACCTTTCCCGGCAGCCGCTACTTCGCCGGGGCGTCCTCGCGCGCGTGGTGGAAATTCTGGTAGTCGGGTGACGCAAAAAACTCCTGCACGTCCGCGAGCTCCCGCGTCCGGCGCATCGGCGGCAGGCTTTTCCAGATGCGCTTGCCGTAGGGCTTGTCGACCAGCCGCGGATCGCAGAGCATCAATACTCCGCGATCGGTTTCGGTTCGAATGAGCCGCCCGGCGCCCTGCTTCAGGCTAATCACGGCCTGCGGCAACTGGTAGTCGAAAAAAGGATTGCCACCGCCTGCGCGCAGATGCTCGAGCCGCGCCGCCAACAGGGGATCGTCGGGCGGGGCGAAGGGTAGCTTGTCGATCACCACGACCGACAGCGCGTTGCCAGGCACATCCACGCCCTCCCAGAAGCTCTGGCTTCCGAGCAGCACCGCATTGCCGAGCTCGCGAAAACGGGTGAGCAGTTCGCTGCGCGAGCCTTCACCCTGCACCAGAAGCGGCCAGCAGACGCCTTCGCGCTCCATCGCCGCAGCGAGCATTTCGCGTGCAGCGGTGAGTGCGCGTAACGTGGTGAACAACAGGAAGGCGCGCCCGCCGCTTGCCTTCAGCACTGGAAGCGCGGCCTCGACCACCGCCTCGGTATGCTCGCGGGAGTTCGGCGGAGGAAGATCGCGCGGCACATATAACAGACCCTGCGACGCATAATCGAACGGACTATCCCAGCAACCGGTGGCCGAGGTGTCGAGCCCGAGTTCGCGCTGATACAACGAAAAATCGCGACCGACCGCCAAGGTTGCTGAAGTGAAGATCCAGGCGCGGCCCGAAGTTTCCACCTGTTTCGAAAAGATGCTGGCAACGGAAAGCGGCGAGGCATGCAGTTGCCAGCCGGCGGGCGTTACATCGACCCAGCGGATCCAGGCCGGCGCGTCGTCGCCTACGTACTCGGTGTCGACTCCGTCGCGCCAGCGCACGACCATGGCGCTTGCTTCCCCGGCGCGCCTCGCGCATTGCCCGAGTGCTTCGCTGCGCTCGGCAAAGAGCCCGAGCTCGGTTGCGAGACGATCCAGCGTCGCGGCCAGCGCATTCAGGGCTTCCCGGAAGCCCGGCCGGGCCACCGCCAGCGCCTGGGTCATCTTGCCCGGGAACTCACCCGCCGCGAGTCGCAACTTGCGCAGCGCCGGGGTGATGCCTGCAACCGCATCCGGCAACTCCGTCACTTCGCGCGCTTCGGTACGCGCGGCCACTTCGGCATCGCGCGCAAGATCGGCGAGCTGGCCGCCCGTGACGTGTTCACCGAAAAATAATGTGGCGGTGTCGGGCAGTTGGTGCGCCTCGTCGAGGATCACCGTATCGCATGCCGGCAGCAGCTCGGCAAGCCCTTCGTCGCGCAGCATCACGTCGGCGAAGAAAAGATGATGGTTTACCACCACCACATCCGCCTCGAGCGCCGCCTTGCGCGCTTTCAGTACAAAGCAGTCGGCATGAAAGGCGCACTCGGCGCCCAGGCAATTGTCGCGCGTCGAGGTGACGAGCGGCCAGATGGTCGCGCGCTCGGGCACGTCGGCCAACTCGCCGCGATCTCCCGTAGTGCTGCTTTTGGCAAAGGACACGATCTTGCGCAGATGTCGCGCATCGTCGCGGGTCGGAAGCCGGCCATCCGCCGCCGTGCGGGCGAGGTAATGATGACAAACATAATTGGCGCGGCCCTTGAGGAGTGCCAAGGTCACCGGCACCCCGAGTGCGGCGCGCACGAACGGCAGATCACGCTGGAAGAGCTGGTCCTGGAGCGTCTTGGTGCCGGTGGAAACGATCACCTTGCCGCCGGACAGGAGTGCCGGCACGAGGTAGGCGAACGTTTTGCCAGTGCCTGTGCCCGCTTCGGCGATCAGCGCGCTGCGGTTGGCGATGGCGTATGCGACGGCCTCCGCCATCGCGAGCTGTTGCGGACGAAAGCGAAACCCCGCGAGGGTCCGTGCGACCGCGCCGCCTTCGCTGAAGGTGGCGGCGAGCGCGGGATCGGCCGCGGGAGGCGCGCGAACGCTGTCGTCGGGAGCAAGAATCAGTTCGGGCCGTGCTTGGCTGTGGCACCGGCGCTGGCAGCGCGGTTGGCGCGGTTGGCGCGGGTGGCCGGCGGCTTGGCAGCGGGCGCATTGGCCGCGAGCGTCGTGCGCACCAAGCTTGCCCGTTCACGAAACACGTCATACGGCTTGGCCACGCGGTCCCTGTATTCCTGATCGGTTTCTGGCCGTTGCCACTTGAGCTCGGCGAGCGACTGCAGCCACAGCGAATGCAGGCCCTTGATGGCGTCGGCACCGACTCGGTTCTTGCCGCTCTCCCGCAGCGCGGCCTGCAGGGGCTTCGCCATCGAGAGCTTGTGCTTGTCCGCGCAGGAGTCGCTCTTCGCCCCGTTCACGCCCTCTTCCGCAGCCTCATAACCGAACTCGATGATTTCGATGCTCTTGACGTTGCGGCACATCGTGTAAAGATGCTCCACCGCGTCGAGAAAGCAATCGACCCCGAGGGTGGCCACGTTCGGGCAAATGTAAGTTTCCCGGGTGGGATGGAAATCCCCCTTGTCGACGGCGAGCGCGGCGGCCGGGCTCAAGGCGAGCCAGACGAGCACGGGGATCGAGGGCCGGACAACCAGACAAAGCGCACGTCGGAGAGGGATCATGGCCTTCACGCCAGGAATGCGGGACGTGCCATGCTAACCCGTGGCCGTGCGGCGCTCAACTACCTCCGACGGTCGAGCACTGCCGCCCAAGGGAGTTCGCCCAGTGCCGGGGCGGCGTGCGAGACGATGCATCGACCGTCGCCGTGCAGGCGACGCGCGGCGCCGTCAGAGGGTCACGCCCCCGGAGACTTCGATCACGGCGCCGTTGATGTAGCTCGCTTCGTCGGACGCGAGCCACGCGTAGCAGTTGGCGATTTCCTCGGGGCGGCCGAGCCGGCCGAGCGGGACCTTTTCTTCGATCATCTTGATGACCTTGTCCGGCATCGACTTGAGGAGCGGCGTTTCGATGAAGCCCGGACAAACGGCATTGGCGCGGATGCCCTTGGGACCGAGCTCGCGGGCCCACGTTTTGACCATGCCGATCACGGCGAATTTGCTGGCCGCATAGTTAGTCTGCCCGAAATTGCCGTAGATTCCGACGATCGAGGAGGCATTGAGGATGCACCCCGAATGCTGCTCGAGCATGATGTCGACCACGGCCTTGGTGCAGTTGAAGACGCCCTTCACGTTGACGTTGATGACCCGATCGAACTGGTCCTCGGTCATCTTCTTGAATTGGGCGTCCTGGACAATACCAGCGTTGTTGACGAGGGTATCGATGCGCCCCCACTTCGCCATGACGCCCTGCACCATCCGGGCAATGCTTTCCTTGTCGGTCACATCGACGCAATACGCGATCGCCTTGCCGCCGCCCTCGGTGATGCCGCGCGCTGCCGCAACGGCGGATTCCTCGTTGATGTCGCAAGCCGCCACTTTCGCGCCCTCCTGCGCGAACTTGACGGCGGTGGCAAGGCCGATGCCTTGACCGGCACCGGTAATGATCGCGACCCTATCCACTAACCGCATCGAGGCGTCTCCCATATTACAAAGCCCCGGAGGTGCGGGCCGAACGACGTATTATAGTCAAATTGGTGCGTTGCACAACCGGCGTGCGGACGCCGCCACGCCGGCGGAAGTCGCCAATAAATATCGTATAAACAAGTGCTTGAATCCTACGGCGGCCACAAATCCAGGCATGGCGTAGGCGATTTGGCACGCGCCGTATTGTTGCAATTGCGTCACGTCCGAAACTTCGTCCGGCGGTATCGCCATCGGCCTGTTCGAGCGCGGGCCCTGAGAGGCTGTCGAAGTCGTTTTCACGGATGCGACTCAAGGCGAGTCGGAACGCGGTTCAAGGCACGATCCCTTGCCACCGTTTTTTGACGAAGCAACGCATGCGCGGAAATTACTCCGACAGCCTCCCGGCTTCGCTCCGGGCGCGACAACGTCTTATTCCCAGTGCTCGATCACGAGCTGCAGCGAAGCGGTTCCGTTCCATTCGTTCAGGTCGGGCCGGTACGCTGCCCGGATCGACGCCGGGAGGGAATCGACGTGGTTGAACAGGATGGCGTCGAACCGTTCGCCGGCACGGGTGAGCACCAAACGCGAATGCCGTTCCCCGACCACGCGCTGTGCGGAGACTGCGAAAGTGTCGTCGAAGATCGGCGCAGGAAAGCCCTGGCCCCAGACTTCATCGTGCAGCACCGTGGCCAGGTCCAGGTTGAGCTCACCGGGCGCCAGGACGCCATCGGTTTCAAGGGCGCGTTTGAGCTGCGCCGCCGTGAGTTGCTCGCGGGCGACGGTTTCAAACACTGCGGCGAACCTCGGCAGCGCCGCTTTGGACAGGGTCAGGCCGGCGGCAAAGGCGTGCCCGCCGAAGCGCGTGATCACACCGGGCGCCCGTTTGTCGATGAGATCGAGGGCGTCACGAAGATGGAACCCCGGGATCGACCGGCCCGAACCCTTGAGCTCGTCACCCTTGCCCCGCGCAAATACGATCGCCGGCCGATGGAATTGCTCCTTCAGGCGCGAAGCGACGATCCCGATCACGCCCTGGTGCCATTCGGGACGATAAAGGCACAGCGTCCAGGCGTCGGCATCGGCGGCCTCCGCCGTCCGCGCCGCGAGATCCAGTAACGCGGCTTCCTGCATCACCGCTTCGACGTCTCGACGCTCATGATTCAAGCGGTCGAGCTCGGTGGCAAGGGGGAGAGCGGAGGCCGCGGTGTCGGCGAGGAGACACCGGATGCCCACGGTCATGTCGGCCAGCCGGCCGGCCGCATTAAGCCGGGGACCCGCCACGAAACCAAGGTGGTAGGCAGTGGCGCGGCGGTGATCGCGTCCCGCGGCGGTGAACAGCGCGGTGACACCCGGATGTGCGCGCCCGGCGCGAATTCGCGCGAGGCCCTGCCCCACCAGCGTGCGATTGACCCGGTCGAGACGAACCACATCCGCCACCGTGCCCAGCGCGACCAAGTCGAGAAGCTTCGCCAGGTGGGGTCCGCCATCGGGCAATCGACCCCGCGCCCGCAACGTCGCCCGCGTGGCGAGCAAAACATAGAACATGACGCCAACGCCCGCCAGATGCTTGCAGGCAAACGCGCAGTCGGGCTGGTTGGGGTTCACGATGAGGGCCGGCGAGGGCAACGTCGCGCCGGGCAGATGGTGATCGGTAATCAGCACCTCGATGCCCAGCGCCACCGCCGCAGCAACGCCGTCGTGGCTGGCGATGCCATTGTCGACGGTGACGATGAGTCGTGGCGAGTGCGCGGCCGCCTGCGCCACGATCTCGGGCGTCAGCCCATAGCCGTACTCGAACCGGTTGGGCACCACGAACCCGATGTCGGCGCCCATGGCCGAAAGGCCGCGCACGCCCACCGCACACGCCGTCGCGCCGTCGGCGTCGTAATCGGCAACGATGACGATTCGCTCGCGGCGCTCGATCGCATCGGCAAGTCGATTGGCCGCGGCCTCGATCCCGCGCAACGAGGCGAACGACGGCAGTCCGGCCAGTGTTGTGTCGAGCTCGCCAGTTTCAATAATGCCGCGTGCGGCAAAAATGCGCGCGAGCACGGGGTGCACGCCGGATTGCGCCAAGGTGTGCGCGCTGGGCGGAACGGTGCGCCGGATGATTTCCATCATAGAGCGTCGATCGTTGCGCGCACCGATGCAATGAGCCGGGCGAGGGGGGGCGGCGCTCGATGCGCAAGCAACCGGCCAAGGAGGTCGGGCCGTGATGCGCTCCATACGGTGGCGGCGCCGCTGCTGCCGTCCCCGGCGACGATGACGGTCGCAAGAACGCCGCGCATCAGGGCATCCCAGGCCGGTTTTGCGATACCGGTGTCAAGCGCCGCAGGATCATCGCTGTCCGTGAACAGAACGTTGGTCTGGCGTTCATCGGCGGGGCGTAGCGCAGTCATCATCGCGAAGGACGGCAGCGGTTGCGCGTCACGTCCGGCCTGTTGTGCCAGTGCCGCGGCGCGCTGATCCTGACCATAGGTGGCGATAAACGGATTGGCGCCGATGGGCGGGCGGCGGCCGCCCTGATCGAACCACACGCCATTGACCGGTGCCATCCCGCTGCGTTCGCGCGCTTCGTTGACCGGATGCGCATGCAGTAGCATCTGGATTTCATGTTCCCATCTTCGCCATCGCCGCGCATCGTCGCCGGCCGGCAGCAGGTTCCGCAGCGATTTTCCGACCACGGTAGCGAGCGGTCGCGTGCTCAATGAGGGTTCGCGCGCGAGGCGCACGAACCACTCGTTGGGCGCCGGCACGACGAACTGCAAGCCGTCCCCGGCGAAATGCTGGTTGAGGCGCGTCATCAGTGCTTGGGCTTCCGCCTCGTCGAGGGCGACGGCCGGTGCGGCAATGCGCACATCCTCGCGCCCGGCGACCAGCGTTACGGGAGTGGCGCGCAACCAGTAGGCGTCGCCGGGATCGATGCCGCGCGCCTCGACCAGAAGCGGAGCGAGTGGCCAGTCGCGCTGTCGCGCAATGCCATAAAGCGGCGCCAGCGCTGCGAACAAGCCGTCGGGTTCGACGCGAGGCTCACCCGCAAGCTTCAGCAGGCGAGCGAGATAAGGTGCCTCCGGCCAAGGTGCGCGCACGCCTTCGGATGAGGTTCCGACCTCCAGCAATCCGGGAACGACGATGACGAGCAGCATGGCGGGCGGATACCGTTGGCAGCGATCGGCGAACCGGCAGCGATGGTCAGGATTCCTCGACACCGCTCGCGCGGGGCGCCGAGTCTAGCATGCGATAATCAGTGTTTCCTTGCTGCTCCCGGCCGTCATTCCACGGCCATTATGCTGCGGCCATCATTCGCGCTCATGTCATCGCAGGTCATCATCGCGCAAGATCAGGCACTGCGTCGTTGGCAGCCACACGCCACGCATTCGCGCCATGTCCAGCGCGTGACCGGACGCATCGTGTCCAACCGGCCCGCCGCCAATCCGGAATGCGCCCCGCCGCGCTGCGCCATCGCGTGACAGGCTGACGCGGTGTCGCCTTACGAGTTGTCGGTCGGACTCCGCTATACCCGCGCGCGGCGCGGCTCGGGCCGCAACTCGTTCATCTCGTTCATTGCGCTCATCTCGATGGCCGGCATTGCGCTCGGCGTGGCCGCGCTCATCGTGGTGCTCTCGGTCATGAACGGGTTCCAGGAGGAGCTTCGCAACCGGATTCTCGCGGTAGCTTCGCACATCGAAGTGCGCGGCATGCCGTCGTTGAAGAACGACGCTGCCGTCACTGCCGCCGCGCTCAAGAATCCCCGGGTCAAGGCGGCGGCGCCGTATGTGCTCGGGCAGGCGATGCTGTCAACGGGCGACACTAATCGCGGCGTGCTGGTCAGAGGGATCGATCCCGCACGCGAAGCCGAGGTCGCCGACTTCGGAGCGCACATGCGGTCGGGCTCGATCAAGGATCTTTATGCCGGAGGCTTCGGCATTGTGCTGGGCTCCGAGGTGGCGCGCGGGCTTGGCGTGCACCGCGGCGACACGGTGGTAGTCATCACCCCGCAAGGCACCGTCACGGCGGCGGGAACCCTCCCCCGGCTCAAGAGCTTTCGGGTGGTAGGCATATTCGAAGTCGGCATGTTCGAGTTCGATAGCGGGCTTGCGCTCATCAACATCGAGGACGCCAAGTTGCTGTACCGGCTCGATGGCGTGTCGGGCGTTCGCCTCAAGCTCGACGACATGTTCGCGGCGCCGGCAGTCGCGCGCGAGCTTCAGGACGTACTGCCAGGTGACGCAGAGGTGCGCGACTGGACGCGCAGCCACGCCAACTTCTTCCGCGCTGTGCAGATCGAGAAGCGCGTGATGTTCATCATCCTCACCCTCATCATTGCGGTGGCCGCATTCAACATCGTTTCGGCGCAGGTGATGACCGTCACCGACAAGCAGGCTGACATCGCGATCCTGCGCACGCTCGGCGCTTCGCCCTCGTCGATCCTGACCATCTTCG
>JANXZT010000312.1 GCA_025355395.1 Betaproteobacteria bacterium | reverse complement strand
ACATGGCCGATGGTCGCCAAGATAATCGAGCGCGAACGCCCCGACGCATTGTTGCCGACGATGGGTGGCCAGACCGCCCTCAATTGCGCGCTCGACCTGGCGCGCGAAGGCATCCTGAGCAAGTTCGACGTCGAGATGATCGGTGCCACCAAGAAGGCGATCGACAAGGCCGAGGATCGCGAAAAGTTCAAGGCGGCGATGATGCGCATCGGCCTTGGTTCGGCGCGCTCAGGCATTGCCCACAATGTCGAGCAGGCGCTCGAAGTGCAGGCTACGATCGGCTTTCCGGCGGTGCTGCGCCCGTCGTTCACGTTGGGCGGCACCGGCGGCGGAATCGCCTACAACAAGGACGAATTCGTCGACATGTGCAAGCGGGGGCTCGACCTCTCGCCCACGCGCGAGCTCCTGATCGAGGAGTCGTTGCTGGGCTGGAAAGAGTTCGAGATGGAAGTGGTGCGCGACCGCAAGGACAACTGCATCATCGTGTGCTCGATCGAGAATCTCGATCCGATGGGGGTGCACACCGGCGACTCGATCACGGTGGCGCCGGCGCAGACGCTCACCGACAAGGAATATCAGATCATGCGCAACGCCTCGATTGCGGTGTTGCGCGAAATCGGTGGCGACACGGGCGGCTCCAACGTGCAATTCGCTATCAATCCGGCGGATGGCCGGATGATCGTCATCGAAATGAATCCGAGGGTGTCGCGCTCGTCCGCGCTTGCATCCAAGGCCACCGGCTTTCCAATCGCCAAGGTGGCCGCCAAGCTCGCCGTCGGCTACACGCTCGACGAATTGCGGAACGACATCACCGGCGGCGCGACCCCTGCATCGTTCGAGCCGACGATCGATTACGTCGTGACCAAGGTGCCGCGTTTCGCGTTTGAAAAATTCAAGCAGGCCGACGATCGTTTGACCACCCAGATGAAATCGGTTGGCGAAGTGATGGCGATCGGGCGCACGTTCCAGGAATCGCTGCAAAAGGCCCTGCGGGGGCTCGAGGTAGGCGTCGATGGCTTCAACCTGAAGACGGTCGACACCGACAAGATCGGCGACGAGCTCGCGTATCCGCGCGCGGAACGGCTCTGGTACGTTGCTGATGCATTCGGCATCGGCATGACGCTCGAGGAGGTGCACCAGCACACCAGGATCGACCCCTGGTTCCTCGCCCAGATCAAGGAGATCGTCGACGTCGAGCTTGTCCTCGAGACGCGCACCCTCGACAGTCTCGCCGCCGCCGAGCTCAGGCAGTTGAAACGCATGGGATTCTCGGACCGCCGGCTGGCGCATCTTCTCAAGGTCGACGAAAACGAAATCCGCGGGCGGCGCCATGCGCTCGGCATCCGGCCCGTCTACAAGCGTGTAGATACCTGCGCGGCCGAATTCGCGACCCGCACCGCGTACATGTATTCGACCTACGAAGAAGAGTGCGAAGCGGAGCCCACCGACCGGCGAAAAGTGCTGGTCCTGGGTGGCGGGCCCAACCGTATCGGTCAGGGTATCGAATTCGATTATTGCTGCGTGCACGCCGCCATGGCGCTGCGCGAGGACGGCTTCGAGACCATCATGATCAACTGCAATCCGGAGACCGTCTCCACCGATTACGACACGTCGGACCGGCTCTATTTCGAGCCGCTTACGCTCGAGGACGTGCTGGAGATCGTCCATGTCGAAAAGCCATACGGCGTGATCGTGCAGTACGGCGGCCAGACGCCCCTGAAGCTCGCCCGCGATCTTGAAAAGAATGGCGTGCCCATCATCGGCACGAGCCCGGACATGATCGATATGGCGGAGGACCGCGAGCGATTCCAGCAGATGCTGCATCGTCTGGACTTGAAGCAGCCACCCAACCGGACCGCCCGGACCGAGGTCGAAGCGATGAGCGCAGCGGAAGAGATCGGGTATCCGCTGGTGGTGCGGCCCTCGTACGTCCTCGGTGGCCGGGCCATGGAAATCGTGCATGAGCAGCGCGATCTCGAGCGTTACATGCGCGAAGCGGTGAAGGTCAGCAACGATTCTCCGGTGCTGCTCGATCGCTTCCTGAACGATGCCACCGAGGTCGATGTCGATGCGCTATGCGACGGCACGGAGGTCGTGATCGGCGGCATCATGGAGCACATCGAGCAGGCGGGCGTGCATTCCGGCGACTCGGCGTGCTCGCTGCCGCCATACTCGCTTTCCCCCGAGTTGCAGGACGAGCTGCGGCGGCAGACGAAACTCATGGCGAAGGGGCTCGAAGTCTGCGGTCTGATGAATGTGCAGTTTGCGATCCAGAACGGCACCGTCTACGTGCTCGAAGTGAATCCGCGGGCCTCGCGCACGGTGCCTTTCGTCTCGAAGGCGACGGGGCGCCCGCTGGCCAAGATCGCCGCACGCTGCATGGTGGGCCGGTCATTGCGGGAGCAGGGCATCGCGGGAGAAATCGTGCCGCCGTACTACTCGGTCAAGGAAGCGGTGTTTCCTTTCATCAAGTTCCCCGGTGTGGACACGATTCTCGGTCCCGAAATGAAATCGACCGGCGAAGTCATGGGCGTCGGCGATACGTTTGCCGAGGCGTTTCTCAAATCGCAGCTCGCGGCCGGGGTTCGCCTGCCCGACAAGGGGCGTGTATTCATCAGTCTCAAGGACGCCGACAAGCCGCGGGTGATCGAGCTTGCGCGCGATCTCATCGCCCTGGGGTTCACCATCGTGGCAACGCGGGGCACGGCGGCGGCGCTGACCGCGGCCGGGGTGGCGGTCACCGCAGTCAACAAAGTGGCCGAGGGGCGCCCCCACATCGTCGACATGATGAAAAACGACGAAATCGCGCTCGTCATCAATACCGTCGAGGAAAAGCGCTCGGCGATACAGGACAGCTACATGATTCGGCGCGAGGCGCTGACCGGCCAGATCCCCACCTATACGACGCTTGCCGGCGCTCGCGCGGCGGCATCGGGGCTCCAGGGAATTCGCGAGCTCGTGCCGTATGCCATGCAGGCGCTGCATCAGCGGCTGCAATGATGGCCAAACGTCAGAGGTTCCTTAAGGTACTCTACGACTTCCCAAAGGCCGGGCCGGCAGCGCCGCCCCGGTCATTTCATTTTGAGCGCAATGATGAAGATACCCATGACTGTTACGGGCGCGGAACGCCTGAAGCAAGAGCTGCATCGTCTCCGGACCGTCGAGCGGCCCGCCACGATCCAGGCGCTTGCCGAAGCCCGCTCGCACGGCGATCTTTCCGAGAACGCTGAATACGACGCTGCCAAGGAGCGGCAGGGTTTTCTCGAAGGGCGCATCTCGGAGGTGGAGCAAAAGCTTGGCAACGCGCAGATCATCAACCCTGCGGAGCTCGACGCCGATGGGCGGGTCGTCTTCGGGGCGACGGTGGAGCTCGAAGCAAGCAAGGCCGGCGCGCGTGTAACCTACCAGATCGTTGGTGAGGACGAAGCCGATCTGAAACACAACAAGATCTCGGTGAGCTCGCCCCTCGCACGGGCGTTGATCGGCAAGAACGAAGGCGATACCGCCGAAGTGCAGGCGCCCGGTGGTTTGCGCGAGTACGAGATATTGGCGATTCGATACGTGTAGTGGCGTGAGGCTGGGAGGAGGGGCCCCGCGCGTTTTTCAGCGCGGGGATCCGACCGAGCCGAATCGACACTGGAGGTCGACACCATCGACCTCGCCGCAGCACCGGCAGTGCAGAGGCCGACGCTCAGTGATTGTCGCGAGGCACTGCGGGGCCGGTACGCCCGACGAGGAAGTCGAGGTCGACACCGTCATTCGCCTGCAATACATGATCGATGTAGAGCTTGACGTAACCGCGTACGGCATGCGGCTGCGGCGGTTGCCACGCCGCGCGTCGACGAGCGAGCTCGGCCTCGTCGACATGCAGGTGCAGGCTGCGTTGATCGACGTCCAGGGTGATGCGGTCGCCGTTCTCGACCAATGCAAGCGGGCCGCCCGCCGCGGCCTCGGGCGCGGTATGCAGCACCACGGTGCCGTACGCCGTTCCGGACATTCGCGCGTCCGAAATGCGCACAATGTCGGTGATGCCGCGCTTCAGGAGCTTGGGCGGCAGCGGCATGTTGCCGACCTCGGCCATCCCCGGATATCCCTTGGGCCCGCAATACTTGAGCACCATGACGCAGGATTCGTCGATGTCCAGTGCGTCGTCGTTGATGCGCGCGTGAAGGTCCTCGATCGATTCGAATACGACCGCGCGTCCCGTGTGCTGCATAAGATGCGGCGACGCGGCGGATGGCTTGATGATCGCGCCGTCGGGCGCCAGGTTTCCGCGCAGCACCGCGATGCCGGCGTCACGCTTGAACGGTGCCTCGAACGGGTAGATCACCTCGGATTTCCAGCACTGCGCGTCCTGATTGTTTTCCCAAAGGCTACCGCCATTCACGGTCATCGCGTCCTTGTGGAGGAGGCCGCGTTCCGACAGCTCGCGAATGACGACGGGCAGCCCGCCGGCCTCGAAAAAATCCTCCATGAGAAACTGACCCGAGGGCATCAGGTTGACAAGACAATGCACATCGCGTCCAAGACGATCCCAGTCGTCCAGGCCGAGGTCGATGCCGACGCGCCGGGCGATCGCGATCAGGTGCACGACGGCGTTCGTCGAGCCGCCAATGCCCGCGTTCACGCGTATCGCATTCTCGAATGCTTCGCGCGTGAGGATCTTCGACAGCACGGTATCGGACCTGACGAGTTCGACGATGCGCCGGCCCGCTTCGCGCGCAAGCAGATTGCGGCGAGCGTCGACGGCCGGGATCGCGGCGTTGCCCGGCATGCCCACACCCAGCGCCTCGACCATGCAGGCCATCGTCGATGCGGTGCCCATCGTCATGCAATGGCCGTGCGAGCGATGCATCGAGGCCTCGGCATCGTGAAACTCGTCGAGGGTGATCTGCCCGGAACGTAATTGCTCGCTCATCGAGATCGTATTCGTACCCGAACCGATTGCCTTGCCGCGGTGAATGCCGCGCAGCATCGGCCCGCCCGAGACGCCGATGGTCGGGACGTCTACGCTCGCCGCACCCATTAGCAGTGCCGGGGTCGTTTTGTCGCAGCCCATCAGCAGCACGACTCCATCCAGCGGATTGGCGCGTATCGATTCCTCGACATCCATCGATGCCAGGTTCCGGTAGAGCATGGCGGTAGGCCGCAACATGGTCTCCCCGAGCGACATCACCGGGAATTCGAGAGGAAATCCGCCCGCGTCAAGAACGCCCCAGCGGACATGCTCGGCGATGGTCCGGAAATGCGAGTTGCACGGCGTCAGTTCAGACCAGGTATTGCAAATCCCGATCACCGGACGACCTTCGAACTGGTCCTGGGGAAAGCCGCGGTTCTTGAGCCACGACCGGTAATAAAACCCCATCTTGTCCTGACGCGCGAACCAAGCCTGGCTGCGCAGCTTCTTTTCACTCATCGAATCGTCTCCTTCGTCGCCGAAACCCTGCTCATGCTTCGCGCGCTCAAATCGTGGCGAAGAGAGCAAACCTTGGACGCAAAAATTGTTGGCGGTCGCAACGCTGCGGGATTTTGCTCCGGCTGGGCTTCGAATGCATCTACCGGTTTGCCGCACCGGCAGAATGCCTCGCAGCGCGCTGGTGCAGCGCGCATAGATTAGCGGAGTAATCGGGCTGCGGCCGCCAATCGCCCGAAGGTCGATCAATACTTTCCTTCGAATCAATCGGTTGGAGAGAGCGAGTTAAGCGCGGCTGCCAATCAGTGTTCCGCGGGCGGCGATTCGCCGGGAAAGAATTCGTGTTGCACGACAAGATCTGATTCAAGTTCAGGCACGGCACCTTGCCGAAAGTCCTAACCGCGACGTCGGCGCTGTTTCGGTGATCGGGGCCCGGTGGGGGCAGCAGGACGGCGCAGCCGGGGTGCACCCGACGCATTGGCGGTCGACTTGCCCGAGCCGAAGCCTTTGCCGGTTTTTTTCGGGATGCGCGGGGCGGCAATGGCGCGTCCACGGCGCCCGCCTTCGGTGACCGGGCCGGCCGCCGCACTGCGGGCGGTGGTGGCGCGGCCTTTGGGCGCATCGCGCAATGCCGGCGCCCGCGTACGCTCGCTGAGGTACGGTTTCACGCCCGTTGCGGCGTGCGGGCGTTGCGGTGCCCCCGCGGCCGACCGACGCCTCGCTCGCGCCGGAGGTTTGGGTTCCGGAGGCGTTTCTGCGGGCCGCGCCCGGTACACCACAAGCACCTTGCCCAGATGTTGCACCGGCGCCGCGTCGAGCTCCGCGCAGATGCGCGCGAGCAGAGTCTCGCGTTCGGGGCGATCGTCGCTGAACACCCGCAGCTTGACCAGTTCATGCGCCATGAGGTTGACGTCGATTTCGTGCAGCACGGCGGGAGTCAGGCCGTGGTTGCCGATGAAGACCACGGGATGCAGGTGATGCGCTTTAGCGCGCAGCGCGCGGCGTTGGGGCGGGTTCAATGAGGCCATGCCAAAGTTTAACCTGCCCGAGCCACCGTACCGAGATGATGTCGTCGCGGAACTTCGTTCGATCGATCCGCCGAAGCGCCGATTGACGATGGCAAGCAGCGCGTGCGATGGTCCCGGGGCTGCTGCCACCGTCGGCAATCGTTCACGGCGTCTCGCTCGCTTCCAACTAAAAATTGTCGCAAACATCCATGGCGAAAAAGGTCATCAAGAAGAATAAATTTACCAAGGCGTGGATGCAGGAGCACGTCAACGACCATTGGGTGCAGGAAGCGAACCGGCTCGGCTACCGATCGCGCGCCGCGTTCAAGCTGATCGAGCTCGCGCAAAGGGACGCGCTTTTCCGGCCGGGGATGGCCGTCGTGGACCTGGGCGCCGCGCCGGGCAGCTGGACACAGGTCTTGCGCGAGCGGCTTGGCGGCAAATCGCGGATTGTGGCGCTTGATGTTCTCGACATCGACCCGCTGCCAGGCGTCACCGTGGTCAAGGGCGATTTTCGGGAGGACGCGGCGCTCCAGGCGCTCGAAGCGGCGTTAAACGGCCAGAAGGTCGATCTTGTAGTGTCCGACTTGGCCCCCAACTTGTCCGGTATCGCTACCGCAGATCAGGCCCGTGCCGTCCTTTTGGGTGAGCTTGCGCTGGAGTTCGCCGCCCATTGGCTGCAACCGAATGGCGATTTGGTCGTCAAAGCGTTCCAGGGTGCCGGCTTTATCGAGTTTCAGCGCGCCATGCAGGGTTATTTCGAAAAGGTGTACGTGCGCAAACCCAAGGCCTCCCGCAGCCGCAGCCCCGAGGTTTATCTCATTGGCAAGCGCCTGAAGCCGATATAACCGATGGCGCATTGCAATCCTGGTTCTTTGGTGCGCGTTTGGCATTGTCGCTGCGCGGCGACGGACGCGCGCTATCCAACTGGCCCCGGCATCGGTGACGCGATAGAATGCAAGGTTCGGAAATGCGCACATACGCAGCCTGAATCCATGGGAGCGTGGCGGTCCGGTCAATTCGCTCGCTAAGGAGCAACGTTTGAACAATCTCCTCAAGAATATCGGCATATGGCTCGTGATCGGGCTGGTGGTGCTCACCGTCGTCAAGCAGTTCGATTCGCGGCAAGGGACCAAGGATTCGGTGCCGTATTCCGAATTCATGGACAAGGCGAAGTCGGGCGCGGTCGAATCGGCCTCGGTGGAGGGACGCTCCATCAAGTGGATGTCCACCGACAAGAAGCGCTACGTCACCTACAGTCCCGGCGACATCTGGATGGTTGGCGACCTCGTCAAGTACGGCGTCAAGGTCGAAGCGAAGCCCGAAGAGGAGCAATCGTTCCTCGCTCAGATTTTCATTTCGTGGTTCCCGATGCTGCTCCTGATCGGCGTATGGATTTTCTTCATGCGCCAGATGCAAGGCGGCGGGCGCGGCGGTGCCTTCAGCTTCGGCAAGAGCAAGGCACGGATGCTCGACGAGGCCAACAACACGGTCACGTTTGCC
>JANXZT010000295.1 GCA_025355395.1 Betaproteobacteria bacterium | reverse complement strand
CATCAATTCCTCCCAAGACTCCGTCATTCCCGCGGACGCGGGGCTCCCCCAAGACTCCGTCATTCCCGCGGACGCGGGGCTCCCCCAAGACTCCGTCATTCCCCGCGAACGCGGGGCTCCACCAAGACTCCGTCATTCCCGCGAACGTGGGGCTCCACCGAGACTCCGTCATTCCCGCGAACGTGGGGCTCCACCAAGACTCCGTCATTCCCGCGAACGCGGGGCTCCACCAAGACTCCGTCATTCCCGCGAACGCGAGACTCCACCAAGACTCCGTCATTCCCGCGAATGCGGGACTCCGCCAAGGCTTTGTCATTCCCGCGAATGCGGGGCTCCACCAAGGCTCCGTCATTCCCGCGAACGCGGGAATCCATTCTACCGCGCACAAAATGGGCCCAATTCGAGTTCAATCGAAAATCAAATGGGTCGCCCATGCGAAGTCAAAATGAGTCCAGTTCAACGTCAAAATGGGTCCCTGCGTTCGCAGGGATGACGGTGGAGGGACCGTCACGTTCGCCGGGATGACGGTGGAGGGACCGTCACGTTCGCAGGGATGACGGTGGAGGGACCGTCACGTTCGCAGGGATGACGGCGGAGTGCGCGTCACATTCGTAGAAGTGACAGTGGAGCGCGGTGCGCTCGCATGGACAATTCAGGCACTGTCACGGTCGCGTCCGCCCGGGTACGGTCATTGGCCGTCCTTTACACCTATAATTGAAAATTAATCTGAAACGCGCCTCAACTCGATTCGAATGAGCAAAGCCGTTGTGGGCACCTTCGCCGTGCTCGGCATCATCGTCGCGGCCGCGGGCGGCTACTGGGCCGGCATGCGCCAAAGTGCGCCGGCGACGGTCGCCACCTCGGCCGCAACCAAAGGCGGCCAGGCCGGCGGCGCCAATACCGTGGCGCAACCAGCGGTGACGGTGGAAGCCACCAAAGTGGTAACCGCGGCGCTGCCCCAGACACTGACCGCCGTGGGAAGCCTGCGCTCGGACGAATCGGTGGTGCTGCGCCCGGAAGTCGCCGGCCGGGTGAGCGCCATCCTGTTCAAGGAGGGGCAGCGCGTGGCCAAGGGCGCACCGCTCGTTCGGCTCGATACCTCGATCAACGATGCCGACGTGCAGCAAACGCGTGCCAATCTGACGCTGGCCAAAAGCAAATATCAGCGCGCCATCGACTTGCAAAAACAAGGCTTCGTGTCGGCGCAGGCCCGCGATGAAGCAGAAAATAATCTGCGCATCGCCGAGGCTGCCCTTGCGTTATCGGAAGCGAAGTTCGCCAAGACCGAGATCAAGGCGCCGTTCGCGGGCGTGATCGGATTACGACAGATCTCGGTGGGCGACTATGTCAAGGAGGGCGCGGACATGGTCAACCTCGAGGCTATCGATCCGCTCAAGGTGGATTTTCGGATTCCCGAGGTCTACGTCTCACAACTGCGCGCGGGCCAGGCGCTCGAGGTGTCGCTCGATGCGCAGCCCGGCCGCACTTTCAGTGGCACCGTGTACGCGGTGAATCCGCTGGTCGATGCGGCAGGGCGCTCCGTGGTCGTGCGCGCGGTAGTGCGCAATCCCGACACCGCGCTGCACCCGGGGATGTTCGCGCGGGTTCGACTTGTTACCCGCGATGTGAAGAACGCGCTGGTCGTGCCCGAACAAGCCATCGTCCCGCAAGGCGAGGAGCAGTTCGTCTTCCGCGTCGTCGATGGGCGTGCCCAGCGCGTGAAGGTGGAAGTGGGCCAGCGGCGCGATGGCCGCGCGGAAGTCTTGAAGGGGCTCGATCGCGACGATGTCGTGGTTACTGCCGGCCAGGGGAAGATTCGCGACGGCGTCCCGCTCACCGTGGCCCGCGTCGACAACCCGGGCGCCGCCGTCACCGGGGAGGGCACTGGGGCGCGCCGCGCCGCCACGGACAAGCGCGACTCCGCCGCCGGCAAGATCGACAACGCCACACCTGCGAAAGCCGATGCTTTGAGCGCGCCGGCCACCAAGTCGTAGCATCGAAGGGCTAGGAGCCTGTCATGCAACTGCCCGAGATTTGCATCAAGCGACCCGTCTTCGCGACGGTGCTCTCGCTCATCATTCTCCTGATCGGAATGATTTCCTACACCCGGCTTTCGGTGCGTGAGTATCCGCGCATCGACGAGCCGGTGGTAAGCGTGTCGACCACTTACCGCGGCGCCTCGGCCGAGGTGTGGAGTCGCAGGTGACCAAGCCGCTCGAGGATTCGCTGGCCGGGATCGAAGGCGTCGAGCTGATGACGTCGCAGAGCCGCTCGGAAACGAGTCGCATCAATGTTCGTTTCTCCCTGAAGCGCGACCCCGATTCGGCGGCCGCCGATGTGCGCGACAAGGTGGCGCGTGCCCGCGGCAACCTGCCCGACACCATCGACGAGCCGATCATCGCGAAGGTCGAGGCCGATTCGCAGCCCGTCATCTACATCGCCGTGGAAGCCGGGGATCAATCGTCGCTCGACGCCTCCGATTACGTGAAGCGTTATGTGCAGCCGCGCCTGTCGGTGCTGCCGGGTGCCGCCGACGTGCGCATCTTCGGCGAGCGCCCGGTCGCCATGCGCGTCAACCTCGATCGCACGCGCCTGGCCGGCTACAAGCTCACGGTGCAGGACGTTGAGGACGCCCTGCGCCGCCAGAATGCGGAAATTCCCGCCGGCCGCATCGAA
>JANXZT010000258.1 GCA_025355395.1 Betaproteobacteria bacterium | reverse complement strand
GAAGCTCTGGTATTTGCCCGCCAGCGCGGACGGGAACGGTACATAAGCGATCGCTCCGTCGCTCACCAGCGACAGGAGCGTCCCGGCCGGCCGGCCTTCGGTCGCGCGGAACGCATTGAGCGTAGCCACCGCCACCTGGTTGAACGTGGCGGCCTTGCCGGTGCCCACGTTGAAGATGCCGCTGCGGTCGGGATGATCGAGAAAATACAGATTGACCTTCACTACGTCGCCGACCGATACGAAATCGCGTCGCTGCTCGCCCGCGCTGTAATCACCCGACGCTTCGAAGAGCTTCACCCGTCCGTGTTCGCGGTACTGCTGCACGAAGTGATACGCGACCGACGCCATGCGTCCCTTGTGCTCCTCACGCGGGCCATACACATTGAAATAGCGCAACCCGACGATGGGCGCGGTTCGCTCCGGCAACACGCGCCGCACATGCTGATCGAAAAGGAATTTCGAGTACCCGTAGATGTTGAGCGGCGCTTCGAAGCGGCGCTCCTCGCAAAAGGTCGTGCCCGCGCCATACACCGACGCCGACGACGCGTAGAGCAACGGCACATCGTTATCCTGGCACCATGCAAGAAGCGACGTCGAGTAACGGTGGTTGTTGCGCATCATGTAACGGCCGTCGGTTTCGATCGTGTCCGAGCACGCACCCTGGTGCAGAACGGCCGACACGTCGTCGTCGAAGTCGCCATTGCCGAGGCGTTCGATGAATTCGTCCTTGTCGATGTAATCGGCGATCTCGCAGTCGACCAGGTTGCGAAACTTGTCGGCGCGGGTGAGATTGTCCACCGCAATGATGTCGCGCTCGCCGCGCAGATTGAGCGCCTTGACGAGGTTGGAGCCGATGAATCCCGCAGCTCCGGTGACGACGATGTGCACGCATGCTCCCGTTGGGTGGAACGTGGCGAAGGTCAGACCTCGAGGTCGACCTTGGTGACGGTCGTGACCGTGAACGCAACGCGTGGCGCCACGGCGCACAGCAACTCATAGCCCACGGTCGATGCGGCGGCGGCGACCTCGTCGACCGGCAATCCCGTACCCCAGAGCACAACCGGCGAGCCGACGCTGGCCTGGGGAGCATCGGTGAGATCGACGGTAATCATGTCCATCGACACGCGGCCGACGATACGCACCTTGCGCCCGCACACCAGCACCGGCGTGCCGTTCGGAGCGTGCCGCGGATAACCATCGGCGTAGCCGCAGGCGATGACGCCGATCCGATGCGCGCGCGCCGCCGCATACCCAGCGCCGTAACCGACGGCGTCATTCACTTCCAGGTCCTGCACCGCGATGATTTGCGAGCGCAGGGTCATCACCGGCTCGAGGCCAAGCATGGCGGCGGAATCGTGCGCGAACGGCGTAGCACCGTAGAGCATGATTCCCGGACGAACGATTTCACCGCCCACTTCCCTGAACCGGATCACGCCAGCGGAATTAGCGATGGAACGCGGATAGTGAAGCCCCTCGCACGCCCTCTTAAAAAACGCCAGCTGATCGGCCAGGCCATCGTCCTCTTCCGCGCGCGCGAGGTGGGTCATCAGACGGAAGGCGGCCACCGAGTCGCAATGCGACAGGCGCTCGACGATGGCAGCGACGTCGTGGGGCAGCACGCCGAGCCGGTTCATGCCGGTATTGATCTTGATGAACACTTCGAGCGGTCGCGCGAGGTGTGCCGTTTCGAGCATGCGCACCTGATCGAGATGGTGGACGACCACCGCAAGGCGCTTGCCCGAGATGACGGCAAGCTCCTTCGATTCAAAAAAGCCCTCCAGCAACAGGATGCGCCGGCTGTAGCGCTCGTCGCGCAACGCGACCGCGGCATCGAGCTCCAGTAGCGCAAGGCCATCCACATCGTTTAGCGCCGGCAGCACACGCATCAAGCCGTGGCCGTAGGCGTTGGCCTTGACCACCGCGAACACCTGCGTACCCGGCGCGCACTCCTTCACTTTCGCGACATTGGCGCGCAGGGCAGCGAGGTTCACCTCGGCATGAAGCGGTCGGGCCATGGGCACGGGTGTTGGGTAAGGACGCGGAACGAACGATTCGGTAAGGCTGGCGCGGCGCGTCCGAGGCGTTAGCGAGGGCGGGTGGTCCGCACGGGTCATGGTATAAAGCCCGGCACGGGCCCGCCAAATTATACCGAAGGAACCCTTTGCAGAGGTCCCGGAGGGCCCGCCCAAGGCTCGCGCCGCCAACCGGCGCGACGTGCCATTGCGGAGGATGATGAAGCCGGGCTTCTACACCATCATGGCGGCGCAGTTTTTTTCGTCGCTGGCCGATAACGCGCTGCTGATCGCCGCCATTGCGCTCCTGCGGGAGACCGCGGAGCCATCATGGATGACTCCTGCGCTCAAGATGTCGTTCGTGGTGTCCTACGTGCTGCTCGCGCCGCTGGTAGGCGCCTTCGCCGATTCGATGCCGAAGGGCCGCGTGATGCTGATCACCAATGGCATCAAGGTCGCCGGTTGCTCGCTGATGCTGCTCCAGGTTCATCCCCTGCTGGCCTATGCGATCGTCGGGTTTGGCGCAGCAGCGTATTCGCCCGCGAAATACGGCATCCTCACGGAGCTCCTTCCCGCCCACCAACTGGTGGTGGCCAATGGATGGATCGAGGGCACGACTGTCGCCTCGATCATCTTGGGCGTGCTGCTTGGCGGCGCGCTCATCACGCCGCGCGTGGCGCAGATGCTGCTCGGATTCGATCTGCCGTTGATCGATTCCCCCATCGAGACGGGACCCGAAGCGGCGATCGCGCTCATCATCTCCTTCTACCTAATCGCCGCCATCTTCAACTGGTTCATTCCGGACACCGGGGTCGACCACCGGATCGTGAACAAGAATCCGTTGTATCTCATCCGGGAGTTCGTGCACTGCTCGACGCTCCTGTGGCGCGACAAGCTGGGACAGATCTCGCTCGCCACAACCACGCTCTTCTGGGGCGCGGGCGCGACGCTGCAGTTCATCGTGATCGATTGGGCGGCGGGTGCCCTGGGATTCAACCTGTCACAGGCATCGATGCTTCAGGGCGTGGTGGCCGTGGGTATTGCCGCCGGAGCGATATTGGCTGCGCGCATCGTGAGCTTGCGCGGAGCAGCGAACGTGCTGCCGATCGGGATGGCGATGGGCGTGCTGGTTGTCAGCATGATCTTCGTGAAAAGCTTGCCGCTCGCGATCGTGCTCATGATCCTCATCGGCGGCTGCGCGGGCTTCTTCGTGGTGCCGATGAATGCGCTGTTGCAGCATCGCGGACACGTCCTGATGGGGGCCGGCCACTCGATCGCCGTTCAGAACTTCAACGAAAACGTCGGCATCCTGGCAATGGTCGGGCTCTATGCCGTGATGCTGCAATCGGGGATGTCGATCTCGACGGCAATCGTGCTTTTTGCCGCGTTCGTAACGGGGACCATGGGTCTGGTGATGGTGCTCCACCGCCACAACCAGGCGCGCAGCGACTCGCTTCACCTCATTGGCATCACCAAGACCGGAAACTGAGAGCAACACCCAGAGCCGGCACTTGGTCAGGCCGGAAGCCCGACCACGGCATTTACAGGCGTGTCGCCCGGGCGATCAAAGCACGATGGGTTGATCCGGAAGCTCGTTCGACGACGCGCCATCGGTCCGCCGGAAATGCTGGGCCAGCAACGCATTGATGGCGCCGATGCCACGTTCCACGCCATCCACGAACCGGCCCGCGCGAAACGCCCCTTCCATCTCCTTGCAAATCGCTTCCCACGCGGCATCACCGACACGACGGTGAATGCCGCGGTCGGCCACGATCTCCACATTGCGGTCGGCGAGGAGGAGATAGACGAGCACACCGCAATTGTCTTCGGTATCCCAAATCCTCGACAGCGCGAACACCTCCAGCGCCCGCTCGCGCGGTGAGAGCCTTTTGACAACTCGCGGCAACGGCAGTGCCGGCTCCACGGCGAATCGCACCTGACCTCGGTGCGAGCGCTCGCCGAGCAATATCGCACGCTCGATGCGCTGCAGCGCCTCGGCATCGAAAATGCGGCGAACCTTGCCGGCATCCGTGGAGAGATGACGGGCGAGACGACGCGGCAGCGGCCATTCCATCGGAGTTTGTGCAGACGAAGCCATGGTCAATTCCAGCCGCCCGAGGCACCACCGCCGCCGAAGCTGCCGCCACCTCCGGAAAAGCCACCACCCCCTCCCGAGAAGCCACCGCCACCGCCGCCCCAGCCACCGCCGGGCGGAAAGAACACGCCGCCGCGACGGCCCAAACCACTGCCAATGCCCGAAAATATCATCACCATGAATCCTATGATGCCAGCCGCTACCGCAATGAAAAGCGATCCCGCGACCGCCCACGCCGCGAATCCAAGCACGCCGGACCCGATCGCCGAGCCCGGCAACTTGCCGAAAATGCGCTGCAGGATGCCGCCGACGACCGGCACTGCGAAGAACAGCAGCAAGGCCAGGGTGCCGAAGTCAAATCCATTATTCGATGGTGCGCGACGTTTCGTCGTTTGCGGCGGCAGTGGCTCCCCGGTCCCCACCACTGCAATGATGCGGTCGACGCCGGCCTCGATGCCGGCGTTGAACTGGCCCTTGCTGAAAAGCGGCGCAACATTTTCCGCAATGATTCGCCGCGACGTGACATCGGTCAGCGTGCCCTCGAGCCCATAACCGACTTCGATGCGCATCTTCTTGTCATCCTTGGCGATGACAAGAAGCGCGCCGTTGTCCTGTCCGCGGCGACCGATCTTCCACGCTTCGGCCAAACGCAGGCTGAACGATTCGATCGGTTCTGGCGAAGTGGTACCCACCATCACGACCACAAGCTGGTTGGTGGTCCGCGCTTCCCAATCGGCGAGCTTGGTCTCGAGCGACTGCTTTTCGGGGGCGCTTAGCGTTCCCGTCAAATCAAGGACGCGCCCGGAGAGCGCGGGGACCGGCTGCAACCCTTCCGTCCCTTGTTGCGACGGTGCGGCGAAAAGGGGCGCGGAAGCAAACGTCACCCATGCGAACAACGCGCCAACGAGCGCGATGCGCCATTGCGACCAGGCCGTGCTGCCCCTCTCGACCAAAGGGCGACTCACGTCGCTACCAAGGGGCAGGATGCGCGGCACGCCGGACCCGCAACATGATCGCCACGATGGAAATCGCTCACGGGGATCGGCGTGCGATATCGGTTGCTCAACCCATTGCCGCAACGGTTTGCAACCAGGACAGCAGCCGTGGCGGCGACGCATCGGCCTTGGGTGTGGGCGGCACCGCGGGAGTTGGCGCAGGGGCGGCTGGCGGGCGGTTGAAGTCGACCTTCGGTGGCGCACTCACCGCGGCTTCATCGGCCACCGTGAACGTCGGATGGACCGGCATCTTGAAGATCATCGCCGTGAGATTGGTCGGGAACGAGCGCACCGTGGTGTTGTATTCCTGCACCGTCTTGATGTAGCGATTGCGCGCAACGGCGATGCGATTCTCGGTGCCCTCGAGTTGGGCCGTGAGATCGCGGAACAACGCATCGGCCTTGAGGTTCGGATAGTTTTCGGAGACGGCCAGGAGCCGCGACAAGGCGCCCTGCAACTGATTCTGGGCCTCGATGAATTTCTGGAAGGCCACCGGGTCGTTGATGAGCTCGGGCGTAGCCTTGATGCCGGCAACACTGGCGCGCGCGTTGGTCACCTCGGTCAGCACTTTCTCCTCGTGCGCCGCATAACCTTTCACCGTATTCACGAGATTGGGCACGAGATCGGCGCGGCGCTGGTACTGATTGAGCACTTCCGACCACGAGGCCTTGATACCCTCGTCCTGCCTCTGCAAGTCGTTATAACCGCAGCCCGTGAGGGCAATCGCCGCAAGAGCTGCAAGCCATCCAGCGAGATGACGCTTCATTGTTATTTCCTCCGGTGCGGTGACAAGGGCAGTGAACAAGGCAGGGCAACAAATGGGGTTGCAATCAGCGAAGACAAGAGCACCATTGACGGACGGCAACGCTCGTCGCTCCTGCCTAGGATAGCCCGTCGGGGCGTCCGGCCGCCTGGATTGTGCGCCGCGCCAGCAAAAGATCTTCCCACGCCTTCGCTTTGTCCGGCAAGCTGCGCAGCAGGTACGCGGGATGGTAAGTGACCACCAGCGGAGTCCCGCCATAGCGATGAATGCGCCCGCGCAGACTGGCGATCGATGACTCCGTGCCGAGCAAGGTGGTTGCCGCACTCTTGCCCAGCGCGATGATGAGCTTGGGTTTGATCAACGCAATCTGCCGGTCGAGGTAGGGCCTGCAGGATTCTATTTCCTGTGGCTCGGGCGTCCGGTTGGCCGGTGGCCGGCATTTGAGCACATTGACGATGTACACGTTTGCGCCGCGCGCCATGCCGAGCGCGGCCAGCATGGCATCGAGCAGCTTTCCGGCCTGACCGACGAAGGGTTCGCCTTGCGCATCTTCCTCGGCGCCAGGCGCTTCACCCACGAAGAGCCAGTCCGCGGCCACGTCGCCGACGCCCGGAACTGTCCTGCTGCGCGTCCGGCAAAGCGCGCACGCGGTGCATGCCGCAATATCGGCCGCAAGCGCATCCCACTCGAGCGCACCGATGCGCGCGCGGCGTGCCTCGACGTTTTCTTCTGAACGTGCCGGCAAAACGCCGGTCGCTCGCTCGCGCGCGATTACGGGCGCCGCGGTCGCGGGCGCGATCCCGGCGGGCATCGTGGCGTCGAAAGTCCTGCGCCGGTGCCACACGGGAGCGAGCCCCAACTCGATCAGGATGTCATCACGCGTTGCCATGTCCGCCCTCGGTGATGACATCGGGAGCAAGCGCAAGGCGCATCACCAGCGCATCTTCGCGGGGCGCATCGGATGTGCGGCCTGGATAATAGGCGACCCGTCGCGCTATCGGGGTAAAGGATTCGTTGCGGTAGAGCGCGATGGCGGCGCTGTTGCTCATCCGAACTTCCAGAAAGACCTGGTCCGCACCCAAGCGGCGTGCGTCGGCAATGAACCGGCACAACAACGCCCGCCCCAACCCTTCGCGGCGCGCATCGGGAACCACCGAGACATTGAGAATCTGCGCTTCGCCCACCCCGAGCATGAGGATGCCATAGGCCACGATGCGATTCTCACGTTCGCCGACCCACGCCAGGTAACCGGCCGACAGGGCATCCCGAAAATTACCCAGGCTCCAGGGCGCCGCGTGTATTTGTGCCTCGAGCGCCGCCACATAGGCGAGATCACCCTCGCGCAACGGGCGCCAATGCAATTCCGGCTCGGGTGCGAAACGCGGGAGTGTGGCCATTACGTTCGACGGACGAATGAGATCATAAGAGCACTCAGACGCTACGGTCTGCGGCCGGCCTCGCGCTCAATGGTCGTCAGCGCCACGCGATTGCGCACATAAACCGGCAGGGCATCTTTGGCATCGACACCCTCGCCCGCGGCAAACCCGCGCCACGCCAGTTCGCCGATCGATCGCCCGGTGGCCCGCAACAACGGCAGCACATCGTGCAGCCCGAGTCGCGCTGCCAGCGCCGGATACGCCGCAAAGCCGTTGCCGGCACCCGTCCACGCGCCGGCGGACGACGGCCGAATGAGCGCATCGGGCAGCAACACTGCGGGCGGCAAGACCTCCTCCCATTGCGCTCCCTCCAGACGATATGCTGCGGTATACACCTCGCCCATTCGCGCATCCGTACATACCAGCACTTGATCGGCCCGACGATCAATGCCGGCGGATTGCGTGGATTGCGCGATAGCCGCGAGCGTCGATACCGGCATTACCGGGCAGTCGAGGCCGAGCGCCAGCCCTTGCGCGACGCCGCAGGCGATTCGCACCCCGGTGAATGACCCAGGGCCCGCGCCAAAAGCGATGCCCTCGATGTCGGTCAAGCCCCATCCGGCTTCGTTCAGCATCGCATCGATCATCGGCAGCAGGCGTTGCGAATGTGTTTGTCCAACCGCTTCGTCATGCTGCAGCCAGCGCTCGCCGTCGCCGGCCGCGATGCTGCACCACTCGGTGGAACTGTCGAAA
>JANXZT010000243.1 GCA_025355395.1 Betaproteobacteria bacterium | reverse complement strand
AGCCCGCCACCACCGCACGGGGCGACCACCGCATCGAGCGATGCAACTTCCTCGACGAGTTCGAGTGCGGCCGTACCCTGCCCCGCAATCACCAGATCGTCATTGAAAGGATGCACCAGCGTTGCGCCTTGCTCGTGCGCTACGGCGGCGCACATTTCCTCGCGCGCAGCGAGCGTGGGTGCGCAGAAGCGAATCGTGCCGCCGTGCGCGCGCACATTGGCCGTTTTGGCCGCCGGCGCGTTTTCCGGCATGACAATCCACGCCGGGATGCCGCGCAATCCGGCCGCGAAGGCGAGCGCGGCGCCATGGTTGCCGGAGGAATGCGTGACCACACCCCGGCGCGCCACACCCTCGGGGAGTGCCATGACGGCGTTGGTCGCACCGCGCGCCTTGAAGGCGCCGACCACCTGCAGGTTCTCGCACTTGAAAAAGAGCTCGGCGCCGACTGCAGCGTCGAGGGTGGCGCTGGTGAGGACCGGCGTGTGCCGGACATACCGCGCAATCCGGCTGCGGGCGGCGAGGATGTCCGCAAAATCCGGCAGCGCAGGCACGTGTCAGCCGCCCTGGAGGCTGTGCACGTTCGGAAAGAACAGATCCTTCCAGGAGTCCGGCTTCACCTTGATCGAGCCGATCTTCAGCATGAAGTTCACATACTTCATGACGTTTTGCGGGGTGGTGGTATAGACGATGCTGGGATCGCTCAGCATCTTGAAAATATCGTCCGCCGTATCCTTGTCCTTCGATAGCCGCAGATACGTTTGGGCGGCCGCCCGCTTGTCGCGATTGATCATGGCGGTGGCTTCGTCCAATGCCTTGATGAACGCCTCGTAGAGCTTGGGATTTTCGCTGCGGAATTTGCTCGTTGTCCACACCACGTTGAACGTAGCGGGCCCACCCAGCACCTCGTAGGAATTGAGGACCGTGCGAATGCCGGACTTCTCGAGCTCCTGATATTGAAACGGCGGGGAGGTGAAGTGCGCGGTGACCTCCGAGCCGCCCGAGAGGAGCGCGGTTTCGGCGTCCGGATGCGACATCGATACGGTCAGCGCGTCGAGCTTGTTTTGCTGCCCCTGCCCGAACGCCTGCTCGGCCGCCATCTGCAGCGTAATCGCCTGGATAGACACCTTAACCGCCGGCAACGCGATCTTGTCCTTGTCGGTGAAATCCTTGATCGACTTCACGGCCGGATTGCGGGTGTTGAGGTAGAGCGGCATCGAGTTGATCGCCGACACCGCCTTCACATCGAGGTTGCCCTTGGTCTTGGCCCAGAGCGTGACCAGCGGCCCCACTCCGCCGGACGCAAATTGCAGGCTGCTCGACAGCAAGGCGTCGTTCATGACGTTGCCCCCGGCGAACTTCGCCCAACCCACCTTGACGTCGATCCCGGCGGCCTTCGCGTGCTTCTCGATGAGCTTCTGATCCTCCATGATCATAAGCGGCAGGTAACTGATGCCATATTGCTGCGCCACCTTGATCTCGCTCATCTCCCCTCGCGCCGTGACACTTGTCGCAGCAACGGCCGCCAGCAGCCCCATGCTCCACCAACGCTTTATCGTCATGCCTGCCTCCGATGCATTCCACCCATCACGTTACGCGCTCTCATAGAGCCGCGTCAGCACAAACTCGCGATGACCCAACGCCTCGGCCGCAGTCAACCGGCCGTTGGCGGTGCGAAACATCATGTCGAGAAGCTTGTCGCCCGCCTGGCTCATCGTGATCTCCTGCTGCAGGAGGCCCGAGGTATCGACGTCGACGTGCTCGCTCATCGTGCGCACCGTTCGCGGGTTGGCGCAAATCTTGATTACCGGTAGGATCGGGTTCCCGATGACGTTACCCTGACCGGTCGGGAATAAATGCACCACGAAGCCGGACGCGGCGCACAACGTCACCATTTCGGCCGCCGCTGAGGAGGAATCCATGAACCACAACCCCCGTCCCGTCGGCTCCTCGGCCTTGTCAAGCACACCATCGATCACGCATTGCTTGCCGATCTTCTGGATGTTCCCGAGTGCCTTTTCCTCGATGGTGGTCAACCCGCCGGCGATGTTGCCTTGGGTCGGCTGCGAATCAGAGAGATCCGAAGTCTTATGGCGGTTGATCATGTCCTGGTAGCGATCGAACATGAACATGAATCGCTCCCGCACGCGCTCGTCGCGGCAGCGCGCCGCCAGAATCGATTCGCCACCCGTGATCTCTGAAGTTTCGCCGAAGACCAGCGTGCAGCCGGCCGCGTACAGCTTGTCGAAGGCATCGCCGACGGTCGGATTGGCCCCGCAGCCCGAAGTCGTGTCCGACTCGCCGCACTTGGTCGAGACCCACAATTCCTTGATGTCACATTGCACGCGCTGTTGCTCGCTCGCCATCTGCACATATTCACGCGCGGCCTTCGAGGCCCGCATGATGGTGTCGTGGTCACCATGAAGCTCGATGCCGAACCCGGTCACCGGCTTGCCGGTCACCGCAATGGCCTCGACGATCTTCCGGGTCCACTGCTCCTCGATGCCGATCACCACCACGGCCGCGACATTCGGATTGGAACCGGTGCCGATCAAGGTGCGGAAATGAAGATCGAGGTCGGCGCCGAATTGCAGCCGGCCGTACGGATGCGGAATCGCCATCGCGCCCTTGATGTTGTGCGCGACGGCTTCGCAGGCCGTGTTGGACAGGTCGTCGACGGGCAGGATAATGACGTGATTGCGGACGCCGACGCGACCATTCTGGCGGCGGTATCCGAGAAAATTGTTTTGCATGAAGGCTTTCAGTATCTATGCGGTGGCGGCGTTCAGCATCGGGACGGCGGAGCCGGGAACCGCAGAATCGGCGAGTATTCGGGCGTCAGGCGCGGCGCGAGCCCCGGGAGGAGCGCAACGTACCGGGAACCTCTGAACAAGTCCCGCGCGATTGCGACGGCACCGTTTCGGGATGGATGGCGCGAAGCGGCGCGCAGCGAAGGGTGGTTCCCTTCGCAAGCGTCGCGACAAAGCAAGCCACCCGAAACGTCCCGTCCCTTCGGGCTGCTGCCAAATACGGCGCCTGCGTCGCCGCGCTCCTCGGCGTCGTAGTATGGACTACGACCTTCGTCGCGCGTCTCGCATTCATCCGCATTTGGCCCTGCAGCGCAATCGTGGGGGACTTGTTCAGAGGTTCCTCAAGTACGTGAGCACCGCAGCGGGGGGAGCAACAAAGCATGGCGCCCGAAGACGACGCCGATCACCAGCGCTTGGTTTTGATGTTGTGGACGTGGGCATGCTCCCCTTTTCTAATCGGGGCAACCACCTTGCCGATGTCCACGCCGTACTTGATGACGGTATCGCCGGGCTTCAAGTCCTTCAGCGCCACCTTGTGTCCCAGCGGAATATCCTGAACACAGCTCAGCGACAACGTGCGGTTCTCATCCAGGATAAGGCCGTTCAATGTCGTGCCGGCCGTGACGCCTTCGACGACTACCACCGCAACGGAATCATTAGGGTCGTGCAATACGCAGTGAATCATGGGAAAACTCCTGAACTGACATGGCCGCGATCTGATGAACGATCGCGGGTGACGGGCGGTGGCCGATGCTAATCCGCGCGCTTGCATTGCGTCAACCTCGCCATCGGCACCACTTCACCATGGCGAGGATGCCGTGCGCGCATCGCGATGCCGGTCAGAAGATAAAGGTGGCTTGCAATACCGGGGCAAAGCTACGGCGGTGGATGGCGCACGGGCCCTGACGATCGAGCGCGGCCAGGTGATCCGGGGTTCCGTAGCCCTTGTTCCGGGCGAAGCCATAGCCGGGATATTCGATATCGAACAGCACCAGCAGAGCGTCGCGCTGGGTCTTGGCGATGATCGACGCCGCAGATATCACCGCCACGTAGCGATCGCCCTTGATGATGGGGTACGCGGGACACGAAAGCTGCGGACAGCGGTCGCCGTCGACCAATGCCTCGGCCGGGACGACACCGAGTGCCTCTACGGCGCGACGCATGGCGAGCATCGTTGCCTGCAGAATGTTGAGCCGATCGATTTCATCGACATCTGCCGACCCGATGCTCCAGGCAATGGCATGTTTGCGAATCTCGTCGGCGAGGCGCTCGCGCTCCGCCGGCGACAGGAGTTTGGAATCGCGCAGCCCCTTGATCCTGCGCGTTGGATCGAGGATGACGGCCCCCGCCACCACCGGGCCCGCCAAGGGCCCCCGACCCGCCTCGTCGACACCCACGATCAGCATGCAACGCCCACTTTCGATAGTTCCTCGGTGACCACGCGCGCCGTGATCGCTCCGGTGTCGGCGCGAAGCGCCTCCGACAATCCGGCGAAGAGTGCCTCGATTCGCCCCCGCGTCAGGATGTCATCGTAAAGATTCATCACGGCCTGCGCCAAGTTTATCGGAGTTGCATCTTCCTGCAACAGCTCGGGGACTACAAATCTTTCCGCGAGCACGTTGGGCAATCCTACCCACGGCAGCAACAACCTGCCGCGCACGAGGCGTGCGGTAAGCGAATTCACCCGATAGAAAATGACGTGCGGACAACGGGCGAGCGCAGCCTCGAGGGTGGCGGTGCCCGAAGCGACCAGCGCCACGTCGGCCGCCTGCAATGCGTCAGTGGCATGACCATAGAGCAGCGTCACCGGCAATCCCGCTTCGGCGTGGTTCGCCAACGCGGTCTCGAAGCGATCCCGCGTGGCGCGGGTTGCAAGCGGTACGACAAAGCGGAATTCGGGACGCTCCGCAAAAATGGCGGCCGCGGCGTCGAGCAGGAGATCGGCGTGCATGTCGAGCTCGCCGATGCGGCTGCCCGGAAGCAATGCCAGCACCGGCTCGATTTTGGCGAGTCGCAGGCGTTGGCGGGCGTCACGCCGCGATAACGGACCTGCCGCTGCTTGCGCCAGTGGGTGGCCGACGAAGGTCACGTCCACGCCGGAGCCCTCGTAAAGTCCGCGTTCGAATGGAAATAGCGCGAGCATGCGGTCGACGCTTTGCGCGATCCTGCCGATGCGCTCCCGCCGCCATGCCCAGACCGAAGGACTTACGAGATGAAGCGTGCGAACGCCCTCGCGCTTCAGGCGACGCTCGAGCCCGAGGTTGAAGTCCGGAGCGTCGATCCCGATGAAAACCTGCACGGACGCCGCAAGGAGGCGCCGGGCCAATGCGGATCGCATCCGCACCAGCTCCGGCAGGCGGGTCAAGACTTCGACCACCCCGCGGATGGACAGCCGCTCGATCGGATACCACCCCTCGCAGCCTGCCGCCTCCATTCGCGGACCGGAGATGCCGACGAAGCGCACCTCCGGTATCCGCGCGCGCACGGCGGCAATCACGATGGCGCCGAGCGCGTCGCCCGAGGCTTCTCCGGCGACGATGCCGATCGTTACCGCAGACGGCGAGGTTAGTGAGGTTGCGGGTCGGACGCCCCTTCGCATCACCGAATGATTCCCCGCCCCTCGGTGCCGAGAAAATCCACCAGACGCACGAGGACCGGCGCGCTGCGGGCCGCTTCGGCCAATGCGGTTTTCGCGGTCTCGAGCGAGCGCCCTTCGCGATAAAGCGTCTTGTAGGCGCGACGCACCGCCGTCACCTCCGCCGGTGCAAAGCCGCGGCGGCGAAGTCCCTCGTTGTTGGTGCCGTGCGGCTTCGCCGGATAGCCCGACGCCGTCACGTAAGGCGGCACATCCTGCAGAACGATCGCCCCGGCGGCAATCATCGCGTGGGTGCCGACCCGACAAAACTGATGCACGCCGGTGAAGCCGCCCAGCGTGACCCAGTCCTCGATCGTGACGTGGCCGGCGAGCTGCGCGTTGTTGGAAAAAGTAGTGTGGCTTCCCACCATGCAATCATGCGCGATATGCACGTACGCCAGCAGCCAGTTGGCGTTGCCCACGGTGGTAACGCCTCGATCCTGCGCGGTTCCGGCGTGAATGGTGACAAATTCACGAATCACATTATCGTCGCCGATGCGAAGCGCCGTTGCTTCGCCGCCGTATTTTCGATCCTGCGGGATTTCGCCCACCGAGGTGAACTGGAAGATTCGATTCCGCATCCCGATCGTGGTGCGCCCAGTGATTATGGCGTGGGAGCCAACCACCGTGCCGGCCCCGATCGTCACTTCGGGACCCACGATGGAAAAGGCTCCGATCTCTACATCCGCAGCGAGGCTTGCAGCCGCGTCGACCAATGCGGTCGGATGAACGCGCGGCATCGTCGTCAGGCGTCGCCGGGCGCGCTGCCGGGTTCGGCGGGGGCTGCAGCCGCGGCTTCCGGGTTCCCCGTCTGCCGGATCGCCGCCATGAGCTCGCCTTCGGCCGCGACTTCGCCGTCCACCAGCGCACGGGTCTCGAACTTGCCGACTCCGCGCACGATGCGCACGATGGTCGCTTCCAGGATCAGCTGATCGCCCGGAACCACCTGCCGGCGAAATCGGGCGCGGTCGATGCCGGCGAAGAAAATCAGGGACCGGGAATCCGGGCTCGTGCCCCGCGTCAGGTGCGAAAGAATGGCGGCGGCTTGCGCCAGCGCCTCGATGATGAGTACACCCGGCATCACCGGAAACCCGGGGAAATGTCCGGCAAAAAATGGTTCGTTTATGGTCACGTTCTTGACCGCGCGAATGAACCGGCCCGGCTCGCTCGCAAGCACCCGGTCCACCAGCAAGAACGGATATCGGTGCGGTAAGCACTTCATGATGGCGTGGATATCCATTGCGCCGGGCGCTTCAGTGGTCATTTCTCCCCCTGCTTTTTTTCTTGCTCTGGCGGTGGCTGCGGACTCTCCGCCGCGTGCTCGATGGTGCGCAGCCGCTCTTCCAGCCGGCGCAATCGCCGCACGGCGGAGGCCACCCGGCGCCACTCCCGATGGGGCAATGCCGGAAACGTCGAAGTGTAGACCCCCGGCGCGTGGATCGAGTCAAAGACCTGGGTCGCGCCCGAAATCGTCGTGCCGTCGGCGATATGCAGATGGCCGCTGATCATGGCGGCGCCGCCGATGCGGCAGTTGCGGCCGATGTGGGTGCTGCCGGCGATGCCGGCGCAGCCGGCGATGGCGGTGTGTGCGCCGATGCGGCAGTTGTGGGCAATTTGGATCTGGTTGTCGAGCTTGACGTCATCCTCGATCACCGTGTCATCGAGGGCGCCCCGATCGATTGTGGTGTTGGCGCCGATCTCCACATCATTGCCGATCACTACCCGTCCGATTTGCGGGATCTTGAGCCAGCGGCCATCCTCTTCCGCCATGCCAAACCCGTCTGCACCGATCACTGCACCACTGTGCACGATGCCCCGCTCGCCGATTCGGCAATCGGCATAGAGGGTCACGTTGGGATGGAGCCGCGTGTCGTTGCCGACGTGGCAGCCATCGCCGACCACGCTGCCGGCACCGATGGCCACGCGTTCTCCGATCACCGCGTTGGCGCCGATGGTCACATAGGGCCCGACGCCGGCCGATGGCGCGACCAGCGCGCCGGCACCGATGATCGCAGTTGCATCGATCCCCCGGGTCACCGGGGCCGATGGATGCAGCAACGCCGCGACCCTGGCGAACGTGGCGTACGGATTGGCGCTGATGAGCTTGGGCAGTGTCGTCGCGCCGGCCAACGCAGGTGCCACGATGATGGCGCCAGCGCGGGTAGTGGCGAGCTGAGGTCGATAGCGCAGATTGGCCAAAAACGCGATCGCATCGCGTTGCGCGGACTGCAATGTTCCCACGCGCTCGATCGGCACCGCACCGTCGCCCGAGAGCTCGGCGCCCACGCGTGCGGCCAGTTCGGCAAGCGGAATGGACACGGCGTCCGGATCCTTGAGCGGAATGGCGGGCGGTTATCGGTGCAGCCGTTGCCTTCGCGTGGGCCTACTTGTCCGCGAGGGCTTTGATCACCTTCTCGGTGATGTCGATGCGCGGGCTCGCAAAAATCACCGGCTCCTGCACGATCAAATCGAATTTTTCCGCTTCGGCAATTTGCTGGATGACCTTGTTGGCACGCTCCTGCACACTGGCGAGCTCTTCGTTCCGCCGCAGATTGAGGTCTTCGCGAAACTCCCGCTGGGACCGTTGCAGGTCACGGGTCAGGTTGGCGAGATCCCGCTCCTTGTTGCGGCGATCGGCGTCCGACATGGTGACGCCGTCCTTCTCGAGCTGGATTTGCAAATCGCGGGACTGTCGGGTCAGTTTCTGGATGTCGGCATCGCGGGCGGCAAACTCCTTCTCGAGTTTTTGCTGCGCCCGCTTGGCGGGGGCAGCTTCGCGAAAAAGCCGCTCGGAGTTGACGAAGCCGAGCTTGTATTCGGCGGCGAGCGCCGGGCCCGTGGCCAGCGCCAGCAGCGCTACCATCAACAAGCCCATGCGCCGAGGGCGATGGATGCTACGAATCAAAGGGCTCTCCTCACGAGACGGCGGCTTCGGGTCAGAACACCGAGCCAATCTGGAATTGGAACCGCTGCGGCCGGTCACCCGGCTTTTGCGCGATCGGCAACGCATAGCTGAACTTGAGCGGGCCGATGGGCGAATTCCACGCCAGCCCCACGCCCGTCGAATAGCGGAAGGTCTCCAGGTCGTGCTGCCCGCCTTCGCCGACAATCTGGCCGGCATCGGCAAAAACGCTCGCGCGCACCGACTTGTCGCCTTTGATGAGCGGATAAAAAAGCTCGGCGTTGCCCACGATCTTGCGCCTGCCTCCGATCACATTGCGGAAGACATCCTGGGGGCCGAGCGAGCTCGTTTCGTAACCGCGCACCGACCCCACGCCGCCGGCGTAGAACGCCTTGAAAAACGGCAGCGGCTTGCCCGAGTATCCTCCCCCGTATCCGAAATCAGCGCGCAGCATCAGCACGAAGTCCGAGTACACCGGCAGGAACCATTGGTGGAGGTAGTTGGCCTTGTAATAGGAAAGGTCGCCGATTGGCAGCCCCACCTCGAGCAGGACGCTTTGCAGCCGCCCACGCGAAGGATAGAGAATGTCATCGCGGGTGTCACGCGACCACCCGATCGAACCGATGACGGTGTTGGTGACGAGCCCAAACCGGTTGGCGAAGTCGACATAGATCGGCGGGCTCTCGGCGAAGAGATCGAGTTTGGTGTGCTCGAAGCGCGCTCCGAGATTGACAGTGTCGGTTTCGGTGATCGGCACGCCGAAGGTCGCGGCAGCACCCAATGTGGACGAGGAGAATCGCGATACTGCGAGGCTCGACGTCGGATCGATGTTTTTCTGGTACACCTCGAGGGTGCGGGAGACGCCGTTCACCGTCCAGTAGGGTTCGGTGAACGCCAGCGAGATGGTGCGGTTGATCTTGCTGGTGTTGAACGCCGCGATTAACGCGTTGCCGCTGCCGAAGATGTTTTGCTGCGATATCGAGGCATTGAACACGATGCCATCGGCGCTCGAATAGCCAATACCCGCCAACAGATTGCCGGTCGCCTTTTCCACGACGGTGACGTCGACGTCGGCTTGGTCGGTGGTACCCGGCACCGGTGGCGTTTCGATATTGACGTCTTCGAAAAAGCCGAGCCGGCGGATGCGGACCTTCGAGCGCTCGATCCGTGCGTTGTCGTACCACCCGCCTTCGAGCTGGCGCATCTCGCGCCGGATGACCTCGTCGCGCGTCTTGGTGTTGCCGCTGATGTTGATGCGCCGGATGTAAACCCGGCGACCGGAGTCGATGAAAATGGTGAATGCCGCGGTACGTTTCTCGCGGTCGAGCTCGGGCACCGCATTTACATTGGCAAACGCGTAGCCTTCCGCGCCGAGGCGGTCGCTGATGTCCTTGGCGGTCGCCTGCAGCCGCTCGCGGGAGTACACGTCGCCCGGTCGAATCTTGACCAGCGCCAGGAGCTCGGGCTCGGGCACCATCAACTCGCCCGCGAGCTTGATGTCCGACACCGCGTAGCGCGGCCCCTCGTTGATGTTGATCGTGATGTAGATGTCTTCCTTGTCCGGCGTGATCGAGACCTGGGTCGACTCCACCGCGAATTCGAGGTAGCCCCGATTCTGGTAGAAGCTGCGCAACGACTCGAGGTCCGCCTGCAGCTTCTGCTTTGAGTACTGGTCGTTCTTGGTGTACCACGTGAGCCAGCCCGGGGTAGTGAGCTGCATTTCCTTCACGAGCTCCCTTTCGCTGAAGGCCTGCGCGCCGACGATATTGATCCGGGTGATCCTGGCGGCGTCGCCTTCCACGATGGTGAAGTTGACGGCGACGCGGTTGCGTTCCTGTGGTGTCACCGTGGTCGTCACCTGGGCTGCGTACAGCCCGCGGGTGATGTATTGCCGTTTCATCTCCTGCTCGGCGCGCTCGAGCGCGGAGCGATCGAAGATGCGCGCCTCCGTGAGACCGATTTCCTTCAACGCCTTCTTGAGCGTATCGGTATCGAATTCCTTGTTGCCGGCGAGCTCGATCTTGCTGATGGTCGGGCGCTCCTGCACGGCCACGACGAGCACATCGTTGTCCGCTTCGATGCGCACATCACGAAAAAAGCCGGTGGCAAACAGCGCCTTGACCGCCTGCGCCGCACGTGCGTCGTCGACGCGATCACCCACCTTGATGGGCAGGTAGGAAAACACGGTGCCGGCCTCGGTGCGCTGCACGCCTTCGACGCGAATGTCCTTTACGATGAAAGGCTCGAAGGCGAGCGCGGCATGACTGGCGAGTGAGCCGAGCAATGCGCTCAGCAATGCCGGGAGCGCGCGCCAGCGCGTGAGAGTGGTCAATTTGGGTGATGTCGCCAAGCGGCGACGCCTTGATTCAGAACAGACGGGAAAAGTCATTGAAGAGTGCCAGCGCCATCAATACTGCCAGCACTGCCATTCCGATGCGCTGGCCGATCTCGAAGGCGCGGTCGGAAAGAGGACTGCCTTTGATGATTTCCGCGAAATAATACAGCAAATGACCTCCATCCAGTAGCGGAACCGGGAGGAGATTGAGAACACCGAGACTGATGCTGATGAGTGCGAGATAGCTCGTGAACACAAGCACGCCTGCCTGTGCCGACTGCCCCGCGTAATCTGCCATCGTGATCGGCCCGCTGATGTTCTTGAGCGACGCATCGCCCGTTACGATCCGGCCGAGCATCTTGAGCGTAAACGTGGCCAGCTCCC
>JANXZT010000234.1 GCA_025355395.1 Betaproteobacteria bacterium | reverse complement strand
GGGGATGCGACCGGGCCGAATCGACTCGGGAGGCCGACCCCACGGGAGCATGCACGGTGCAGGCACGGCGGAGGCCGACAAGCGTGAGTGCAACGATGCCGCGCAAGGGCATCATTCTGGCCGGGGGCTCGGGCACGCGCCTGTATCCGGTTACGCAGGTGATTTCTAAGCAACTGCTGCCGGTGTATGACAAGCCGATGATCTACTATCCGCTGTCAACGCTCATGCTGGCCGGCATCCGTGAAATCCTGCTGATCTCCACGCCCGAAGACACGCCGCGGTTTGCGCAGCTCCTGGGCGATGGCAACCGATGGGGCCTCGACATCTCCTATGCGGTGCAGCCTAATCCCGAGGGCCTTGCGCAGGCGTTCATCATCGGCCGCGATTTTGTCGGTCGATCCAATTCCGCGCTGGTTCTTGGCGACAATATCTTTTACGGACACGATCTCCAGGGGCTCCTGATGGGCGCGGAGACCCGCGCCGCGGGTGCTACCGTGTTTGCGTATCGGGTGGCCGACCCGGAGCGTTACGGCGTTGCCGAATTCGATGTCAATGGACGGGTACTGAGCTTGGAGGAGAAGCCACAAAATCCTCGCTCGCGTTATGCCGTCACGGGGCTGTATTTCTACGACCAGCGCGTGCTCGATGTAGCGCGCGACCTCAAGCCGTCCCTGCGCGGAGAGCTCGAGATTACCGATGTGAACAAGGCGTATCTTGGCTGGGGGGAGCTCGCCTGCGAAGTGATGGGGCGGGGCATGGCATGGCTCGACACGGGCACGCATGAATCGCTGCTCGAAGCGTCGCAATACATCGAAACCATCGAGCGCCGTCAAGGCTTGAAGATCGCGTGTCCCGAGGAGATCGCCTATCGCCTGGGCTACATAGACGCTGCGCAAATCGAGCGGCTCGGTCAGGCGATGGCGAAGAATCGGTACGGGCAGTATCTGCTCGGCCTCCTGCAGGAGCCGGTGGTGCGATGAAGGTCACGCCGACGGTGATCCCGGACGTGAAGGTTATCGAGCCGCGGGTGTTCACCGACGCCAGGGGATTTTTTTTCGAGAGCTGGAACGCGCGTGCGCTGCGTGACGCCGGCATCGACGCCGAGTTCGTGCAGGATAACCACTCGCGATCCCCCCGCGGGGTGCTGCGCGGTCTCCACTATCAGGTCGAGCATGCACAAGGCAAGCTGGTCCGCGTGGTCGTGGGGGAAGTGTTCGACGTAGCCGTCGACCTGCGCCGGTCATCGTCGACATTCGGCCGCTCCGTTTGCCTCACGCTTCGTGGGGAGGACAGGCAGGTCTTGTGGATACCCCCGGGTTTTGCACACGGGTTTCTCGTGGTGTCGGAGTCGGCGGACTTCCTCTACAAGACCACCGATTATTGGTATCCGCAGCATGAGCGCACCCTGCTCTGGAGCGATCCGCAAATCGCGGTGCGGTGGCCCCTCGCCGTAGCGCCGCTGGTCAATGCCAAGGATGCAGGCGGTCTTCTTCTTGACGCGGCCGAGACTTACCCATAGCGATGTGAGGTGCAATGGCGCGGCCTGTCATTCTGCTTCTGGGCGCCGCCGGCCAACTCGGCCACGAGCTTCAGCGCTCGCTCGTGCCACATGGTAATGTGATAGCGCGCTCGCATGCCGCGCTCGATCTTGCCGACCCGGATGCCGTGGTCGCCGCGGCGCGCGAGGTCCGACCCGCGATTATCGTCAATGCGGCCGCCTACACCGCGGTCGATTCCGCCGAGACCGAGCCCGAACGCGCCCACGCGATCAATGCCCGCGCTCCGGCGTTGCTGGCCGAAGAAGCAAAGCGCATTGGCGCGATTTTGCTGCACTATTCCACCGATTACGTGTTCGACGGCAAGAGCCGATCGCCGTATCGCGAAGATGCAGCGACGGCGCCACTCAACGTTTACGGCGCGAGCAAGCGCGCCGGCGAGGAGGCGATCAAGGCCGTCGGCGCGCACGCGCTCATCTTTCGGACGAGCTGGATCTATGCGACACGCGGCACCAACTTCCTGCTCACGATCAAGAGGCTTGCCGCCGAGCGCGAGGAGCTTCGCGTGGTCGCCGACCAGATCGGTACGCCCAATTGGGCGCGCACGCTGGCCGAGGCGACGGCGCGCGTGGTGGACTTGGGCGCGGGCGCCATGGGCGAGCGCTCAGGCGTGTACCATCTGTCGTCGGCGGGCTCTGCAAGCTGGTTCGATTTCGCGCGCGCGATTGTAGGCGACGTGGTCAAGCCGCGCGTGGTGCTGATCACGAGCGCGGAGTTTCCGCGACCGGCACAAAGGCCTGCCTACGCGGTGCTCGACACGATCAAGTTCCGATCGGCATTTGGCTTCGCGTTGCCTTTGTGGCGCGCGGAGCTCGAACGCTGCACGCAATCGATGGTTGCCTGATCGGCAATGACTGTCGCCAGTTGGCGTCATTCTCCTAGATAACCACGCGCTATTACGCTGCAGGCGGAACCTTGGCGGCCCGCACTGATCGAAGGATGGCGCGCCGACCGTTATGCGCGCGTGTTCAATACCACGGAGATCCCGATGCACCCAAAGCTTCAGGCGCCGATGTCCAAGGTGGCGCTTCTATGCGCCGCCCTGGCGTTGCCGATGGCCGCACACTCCGGTCCCGCTCCCGGCTCGATCACATCGGTGCCGCCGGCAGTCTACGTCGCGCCATCCGCCGCTAAATCGGCGGCCATCGTGCGCGCGTTCGTTGCTGCGCCCAGCAGGGTGATCACGCTGCCCACGCCCACCGCCAGGGAAATCACGCAGTTCAAGGCGGCGAACGCAAATCGCAAGCCCGGCGCCAAGAGCCGGCCCCTGATCGTCGGCATGGGGCGGGAGATGCCTGCGCTGGAACGCCTGGTGCGCGGCGGCGAGCTCACGTGGCTGGCGCTTCCCGACGGCGCACAAGCCGCTCGCGTCGACGTCCGCTCACCGGGTGCTGCCGGAGTGCGATTGGCGCTCCTGATGGCGCCCACCGATCCCGACGTCACGGTGCGGTTCATGGGCTCGGCCGATGGGAGCCAGATCTTCGGCCCCTATTCGGCGAATCACATCGCGGCGGTGGGCGAGCGTGAGGGCGCGTTCTGGACGCCAGTGCTCGAAGGCGAATTCGGCGGCATCGAGATTCATGCGTCCGCAGGCGTGAAAGTAGACAGCATCAGCCTCACCGTGTTGCGCATTTCGCACCTGGCGGTGGCGGGCGAGGGGTTGCGCCACATCGTCGAAAAGGACGTGCGCGACATCGGGCTCGCGGGGCCATGCGAGGTCGACGTGGCATGTGTTGCCGGTTCATCGCCGGCGCTTTCGAATACGGCGAAGAGCGTGGCCAAGATGTTGTTCACCGATGAGCACGGCGCGACCCTCGAATGCACGGGAACGCTCCTCAATGACTCCGTGGTCTCGTTCAACCCCTACTTCTTCAGTGCCAGCCATTGCCTTGACTCCCAGACGGCTGCCTCAACCCTCAACACCTATTGGTTTTTCGATGCCGCACAATGCAACAGCAAGGCGGTCCCGAAATACGTGCTTCTGACCGGGGGTGCGATGCTGCTTGGGCGCAGCCAGGATTACGACTGGGCGCTGGTGCGCTTGCGCGAGTCGCCGCCGGCCGGCGCGCAGTTTTCGGGCTGGCGCGCCGACCCGCTTGGCGCGGGCGAGTTGGCGAATACCGTGCATCATCCGGAGGGCGACCTCAAGAAATCGTCCCAGGGCCAGACCCAGGGATACCGCACCTTTGACGACGGTTCCACCTTCGCCCAAATGCGATGGAGCCAGGGATCCACCGAACCGGGGTCGAGCGGGGCCGGCCTTTTCACCTACAACCAGGCCCGGGGCTTCTATGAGCTGCGTGGGGGACTTTATGGGGGAGAGGGATCCTGCACCAACCCGGCGGGCATCGACCTGTTTTCGCGACTCGACAAGGCGCTGCCGGTGATGCGGCAATACCTCACGCCGAACATCGCAAACCCCAACGGCGAGATCGCTGTGGTCGAGTTCTACAACAAGGGGCTCGACCACTTTTTCATGTCGTCGAACCCGGCCGAGATCAACGACCTCGACACCGGCGTGCATGCGGGCTGGGTGCGCACCGGCTTCCGGTTCTTGGCCTACGGTGATCCGGCACAAGCGCCGGCCGCCGCGACGCCGGTGTGCCGCTTCTATCTAAAGCCGGATCTCGGCGACTCGCACTTCTATTCCGGCGACCCCGGCGAATGTGCCGACGTTGCGGTCAAGTTCGGTCAATCGTGGGTCTACGAAAGTGTGAATGTTTTCTGGATCCTGTTGCCGGACAAGACGACCGGCAGTTGTCCGGAGGGCTTCCGGCCGGTGTATCGATTCTTCAACAGTCCGCGGACGAATCACCGCTACACGGCAGAAGTGGATGTGCGCGATGACCTGAAGACGACACCCGGGTGGATCGCGGAAGGCTATGGTCCGGACGCCACGATCATGTGCTCGCCCAACGATTGATCGCCGATCCGCGAAAAATTGATCAGTCGCCGACGTCAGCGCAAGCCCTGGGTGTACTCCGCGGCCGCACGCATCTGGTTCTCGCTCATCTTGCCGGCGATCACCCCCATGATGCGGCCGTTCGCATCCTTGCCTTCCTTGTCATTGCCGCGCTCGCCGGCCTTGAATGCCTTCAGTTGGGTCAAGGTGTAATCGGCGTGCTGCCCCGCCAATCGCGGATAGTTCTTGGGAATGCCCGCGCCGTTGGGCGCATGGCAGGCCGCACACGCCGGCACGCCCGCGTTCGCATCACCGCCGCGATAGAGTTTTTGGCCCGCCTGCACGAGTGCGGCATCCGTGGCCGCAAGTCCCTTGGGTTTCTGTTGCGCGAAGTGGACGCCGAGCGCGACCATCTCATCGGCGCTCAGTTGCGCAGCAAGGGGTTGCATGATGGGGTTCGCGCGGATGCCCGCCTTGAAATTGCTCAATTGGCGGCTGATATACCCGGCCGGCATCCCTGCGATGCTTGGATACGCAGGCAGGGGGCTGTTGCCGTCGGGACCATGACAGGCCGCGCAAACCGTCGATGCGGTGGTTTGCGCTTTCGCGAGATCGGGCTTGGCCGACGGCGCCGGAGTCGCTTCGGCTGCCATCGCCATCGATCCGAGCAGCCCCGCGAACGATCCCAAGCCGGCCACGATTCCGGCCAGCAGCAACGTGCGTATCATCCTTGCAACTCCCCGAAGGCGGCTGGCGTACGAAGCCTGGTGACGCGCGAAGGCGCGCTTGCCGCCGAATCAATGGTGCACCAACACCTTATTGTAGCGGAATCGCCTGTTGCGACTGGCGACTCCCCGGGACATTGGCAGTGAAACACCCGTTACAACAGGCAGAGTTCTTGTGTACCGCGGCGAACGACGAGCAATTGCCGCCGTCGGGTCCGCCGGAGATTGCGTTCGCCGGACGCTCCAACGCCGGCAAGTCGAGCGCCATCAACGCACTTGCCAATCGCACGCGCCTCGCATTTACGAGCAAGACGCCCGGACGCACGCAGCAGATCAATTTCTTCCGGCTTCGCCATGGGGCGTTGCTCACAGACCTGCCCGGTTATGGCTACGCGGCCGTTCCGAGGGAGTTGAAGCGCCATTGGCAGGATTTCCTCGCCCGCTATCTGGCGACCCGACAGGCACTCGTTGGGCTGGTGCTGGTGGTCGATATTCGACACGGGCTCGCGGCACTTGATCTGCGGCTGCTCGAAACCTATTTGCCAAGCGGCCGACCGGTGCTGCTGCTCGCAGCCAAGTGCGACAAGCTAACGCCTTCCGCACAACGCACGGCCCAACGCGACTTGCAACGGTCAATGAGCGGTCTTTTTCCGGCGCATGCGGACCGGGTCACGATCATCGCTTTTTCGGCCACGCGGCGCATTGGCATCGACGCCGCTGAAGCCGCCATCGCGGGGTGGCTCGGAATCTGAGGGTCTGTTCACACTACACACGTGCGTGCGTTGCTGAAGCGAAAAAGGTCATGCGCAAGGCGCAAAATGAAGCCGGGCCGGTCGCCCGGCGAGGCTTTGCAACGCAGCGCATGGCCTTTTTCGCCGCAACCCGAAGGGAGCGGGTGGCCTGGGGCGCCACTCCGCGTTGCTCTCCTCGCCAAGACACCCGGTCTTGGCTTCGTCAAGCGCCTTGATTGGCGCCCCAGGCCACCCGCTCGCACGCATGCGTGTAGTGTGAGCAGGCCCTGATACACCGCGCCAGCGGCGGCGCGCATCGCCGCGGAAGAAAAGAAAGGCCCCGCGATCAAGGGGAGTGACGCGGGGCCCGAAACGCCCTCATAGGGGAAGAACACCACCACGAGGACACCCGCTCAGGGAGGAAAGCGGGAGACGTCAACTACCGTCTGCAAGGTATGACTGGCGACTTGCGGGGTGAGTTCCACAGAGTTCAAAAATTCATGTGCGGGGCCTTCGCGGGAACGACGATATCCAGATTTATATCCAGATTTCCCGGCGTGCTTGGCTCGCGTGGTTTGCCCGCCATGCCAATGGCGCGCTAGGATGCATTCGACCCGGCCGCCCGCGGCCATCATTGAACCGGACCTGCCGCGATGACCTTTCATTTCACCGGACGCTTTCCCGCGCGTCGCATGCGGCGGATGCGACGCGATGACTTTTCGAGGCGCCTTGCGCGCGAGCACCGCCTGTGCGCGGAGGATTTCATCTATCCGGTATTCGTCCTGGAGGGCGAGAAGCGCGAAGAGCCGGTAGCTTCGATGCCCGGCGTGGTGCGCCATAGCGTGGATCTCCTCCTGCGGGAGGCCGAACGTTGCGTTGCGCTGGGCATCCCCGCGATTGCGCTTTTTCCCGTCGTGGACACGGAGCGGAAGTCTCTCGATGCGGCGGCGGCGTGGGACCCGAACGGCCTGGTGCCGCGCGCCGTGCGGGCGTTGAAAAAGCATTTTCCCGACCTGGGGGTCATCACCGACGTGGCGCTCGATCCTTACACCAGCCACGGACAGGACGGCCTCCTCGACGCGTCGGGTTATGTCGACAACGACGTGACGGTTGCGGCACTGGTTTCGCAAGCGCTATGTCACGCCGAGGCCGGCGTGGACATGATCGCGCCTTCCGACATGATGGATGGCCGCATCGGCGCGCTGCGGGACGCTCTCGACGCCGCTGCCTTCCAACGCACGCGCATTCTCGCGTATGCCGCGAAATACGCATCGTCGTTCTACGGGCCGTTCCGCGATGCGGTCGGCTCGGCAGCGAGCCTTTCGGGCGGCAGCAAGTACACTTATCAGATGGATCCCGGCAACAGCGATGAAGCGTTGTGGGAGGTCTACCTCGACTTGCAGGAAGGCGCCGACATGGTGATGGTGAAGCCGGGGCTGCCCTATCTCGACATCGTGCGGCGGGTGAAGGACACGTTCGGCGTGCCCACGGCGGTTTATCAGGTGTCGGGTGAATATGCGATGCTCAAGGCTGCCGGGGCGAATGGGTGGATCGACGAAAAGGCGTGCATCCTCGAATCCCTGCTGGCATTCAAGCGCGCTGGCGCCAACGCCATCCTGACCTACTTCGCGCTCGATGCCGCAGCGTGGCTCAAAGAGGCGCAGCATTGACCGCCGCCTAGTTTGCTTCGAGTAACGCGGCCACTTCGACCGCATCGAGGCGCGGTTCGTCGTCGCGTCGCGGGCGGCTGCGTCGCTGTACCGGCGAGACAATGGAAAGACGCACGCTCGCCTGCGGGGTGTCGATCAGGAGTTGCGCGGGGCTCGAACCGCCGTTGTCTTCATCTCGCCCGGCAAGAGCGGTGTAGTGGAGGCCCTCACCGGCCAATGCCATCTCGACCGCCTTGGGGTCATCACAGAGCAACTCCAGCCGGATGTCGCTGTGCTCCGTCGCCCACCCGGCAGCGACACCGCCAACGAGGCGCGGCGTAAAGCGCGCAAGACGTCGCATCCAGCGCAAGGCTTCGGTACGCTGGGCGCGCAAGGTCCCCGCGTGCGAATCGGCGTCGAAGAGGGCGTGATATTCGATCAGGGCACGCTCGATGTCCTCGGTCGCGGGCAATGCTGCGCTCCCGTGTAAGCCCACTTCCCGGGCCGCCTTGCGCTTGGCGGCAGACCAGTCCTTGATGCCGTGCTCTGCGATCAGCCGGGCGGTCGCCTGCGCGATACGGGTACGGTCCTGCTGCGACTTGGCTTCGCCGCGCGGGCTTGATACGGCAGATACGCGGCCGCGTCGGTCGTCACGTTCCCGGGCCATGGTCCGACCAGGCCCTAGAAAAGCTGCTCGCGAATGTCACGCCTCGCCGGGACGGGCACGGCCAGGGTGTCGTCGCGCCGTGGCGGAAACTCGGCGTAGAACACCTCCGACACCCCGCCGCTGTCGTCGCGAAGGCCCGTCTCGGCATTCACCCGGGCCGTGATGATGCCTTCGGGCATGGGTAGCGTGACCTCCGGCGTTCCCTTGAGCACCTTGCCCATGTAGGCCATCCAGATCGGAAGCGCCGCCACGCCGCCGGTTTCATTGGCACCCAACGTGCGCGGCTGATCGAAGCCAATCCAGGCGACCGCCACCATCGCCGCGTTGTAGCCGCAAAACCAGGCATCGACGTTGTCGTTGGTGGTGCCCGTCTTGCCGGCGAGGTCGGAGCGTCCGAGTTGCTGGGCGCGCGCCCCCGTGCCGTAGCGCACCACGTCGCGCAGGAGCGATGTCATGATGAATGCGTTGCGCGGATCAATGGCCCGTTCGGCGTTCTGGCCGGCGATGGCGGGTGCCGCTTCGGACAGGATATTGCCCCGGCTGTCGACGATCCGGGTGATGAGGTACGGCGCCACGCGGTACCCGCCGTTGGCGAAGACGGCATAGGCGCCGATCATCTGGATGGGCGTGGCCGCCCCGGCGCCCAGACCCATCGGCAGGTAAGCGGGATGGAGCTTCGGATCGAAGCCGAATCGGGTGATGTAGTCCTGGGCATACTTCGGCCCGATCGCCTGCATCACCCGCACAGTGACAAGGTTCTTCGACTTGGCGAGCGCGGTGCGAAGCCGCATCGGGCCCTCGAACTTGCGGTCGTAGTTCTGAGGCTCCCAGGCGTCGCTGCCGGTTTGCTGGGCGGACAGGAAGAACGGGGCATCGTTGATGACCGTGGCGGGGGTAAAGCCCTTCTCCAAGGCCGCCGAATAGATGAAGGGCTTGAAGCTCGACCCTGGCTGGCGCTGGGCTTGCGTGACGTGGTTGAACTTGTTCCGGTCGAAGTCGAAGCCGCCGACCAGCGACAGGATCGCACCGTCGGTGGGGCGCATCGAGATGAACGCCGACTCCGCCTGGGGCAACTGGATGATCGACCATCGGCCTTTGTCGTCCTGGGCGACCCGGATCACCGCCCCGCGGCGGATGCGTGTTGCCGCCGGCGCCTTGTCGCCGATCGAGCGCGCGGCGAACTTGATGCCTTCGCCCGACAGGCGAATCTCCTCTCCGTCCTCGAGGATCGCATTGATATCGCTTCCCGTGGCTTCGAGCACCACGGCGGCTGGCATGCCGTCAACGTCCACTGTTTCCTGGAACACCCGCTCCAGTGCCACCTCCCGCTCCTCGGCATTGGCCGGGAGGCTGACAAAGGACTCGGGTCCACGGTAGCCATGGCGCCGGTCGTAGTCGAGCACGCCGCGCCGCGATGCCGCGTAGGCGGTCTCCTGGTCCGCTTTGCGGATAGTGGTTATGACCGTGAGGCCCCGGGTGTAGGCGTCGTCGCCGTAGGCTTCGAACACGACCTGGCGTGCCATTTCGGCCACGTGCTCGGCATGGATCGCGACCCCCTCCCGCAGATTCTGGCGGACGTTCAGCCGCTCGTCGGTGGCCGCACTGAATTGGCCGTCGCTGATTAACCGCAGGTCATGCATCCGCCGCAAGACGTAGAGTTGGCGGGTTTTGGCGCGCCTGGGGTTGGTAACCGGGTTGTAGGCGGAGGGCGCCTTGGGCAGGCCGGCCAGCATCGCCGATTCGGCAACCGTCAAGTCTTTCAGCGGTTTGCCGAAATAGATCTGACTGGCTGCGGCAAAACCGTAGGCCCGCTGTCCGAGGAAGATTTGGTTGATATAGAGCTCGAGGATTTCGTCCTTCGACAAGTTGGCCTCGATCTTCCAGGCGAGGAGGACTTCCCGGAGCTTGCGAGTCAGGGTTTTTTCCCGGGTCAGGAAGAAGTTGCGGGCAACCTGCATGGTGATGGTGCCGGCGCCCTGTTGCACGCCGCTGGTGAGGTTGGCCGAGGCGGCGCGCAGGACGCTGAGATAGTCAACTCCGCCGTGTTGATAGAAACGTTCGTCTTCGGCGGCCAAAATGGCATTTTTCATGACATCCGGGACCTCTGCCATGCCGATGATCGCCCGGCGCTCCTCGCCGAACTCGCCCAGAAGCTCCCCGTCGGCGGAGACGATCCGCAGCGGAATCTTGGGTTGGTAATCCGTCAGTGTCTCGAGTGAGGGAAGGGTCGGATAAAGGAGCGCAAGCACGAAAGTCCCGAGCAGGCCTCCCACCACCGCCAGGCCAAGCAGGACGGAGCCGACATAGAGGAGCCAGCGTTTTAGCATAAAGGTATAAAACGTCTCTTCAGGAAAAGGGTTGCGTGCCGATTATATGCAGGCTTACAACAAACCGCTGGGCCGGCGGCAAACAAATTGCGCAGGTTCATACTTGCCGGCCATCTTTAATGTAGATTATCAGCATTGCGCGTAGGGATCCCATGCTCGCCGAACGACTCAGCCGTACCTTCGACTTCCTGCAGACGAAGACCCCTTCCCTGATCGGAGTGGATGTCAGCTCCATGTCGATCAAGATGGTGGAGCTTTCCGACGCAGGCAAGGGTAGCTACCGCCTGGAGCGCTACGCCATCGAGCCCCTCCCCAAGGACGTTGTCACCGACGGCAACATCGCCAACCTGGACCAGGTGAGCGAAGCGCTGAAGCGGGCCTGGAAGCGGCTCGGCAGCCGGAACCGCAACCTCGCCATGGCCCTGCCTGCGGCGATGGTCATTACCAAGAAGATCATCGTGCCCGCCGGCCAGCGCGAGGAAGACCTCGAGCTGGCCGTCGAAGCCGAAGCCAACCAATACATCCCTTTCGCCCTCGATGAGGTCAATCTCGACTTCCAGATCCTGGGCCCGGCGCCGAACAATCCGGACGAGGTCGAGGTCCTGATCGCCGCCTCGCGCAAGGAAAAAGTCGAGGACCGTGTGGCCATCGCCGAGGCGGCCGGCATGAAGCCGCGGGTGATGGATGTCGAATCCTACGCCACCCAGGAGGCACTGCGGCTGATCGAGCCCTCGCTGCCGGCGAGCGGACGCGACCAGAACATTGCTCTCGTCGACATCGGGGCGCATGTCACCCACTTCTATGTGCTTCGAAACAACCAGTTTCTATTCTCCCGCGACCAGGCGTTCGGCGGCAATCAGCTGACCCAGGATATCCAGCGGGCATTCAATCTGTCGCCGGAAGAAGCGGAATCGGCGAAGCGCAACCAGGGCCTCCCGGAGAACTACGACTCCGATGTGCTGCAGCCGTTCATGGAAACCCTGGCCCTCGAAGTCACCCGGGCGCTGCAGTTCTTTTTCACCTCGACTTCCTACAACCAGGTCGACCACATCATCCTGTCGGGCGGCGGCGCGCTCCTGCCCGGTCTCGATGAGCTTGTCGCCAAGCGCGCCGGCATCGCCACGGTGATCGCCAATCCGTTCGCCGGCATGCAGAGCTCCGATCGCATCCGGGCGCGCCAGCTCGCGCAGGATGCACCGCTCTTGCTTATTGCCTGCGGCCTCGCCATGCGGAGCTTCGAATGATCCGCATCAACCTGCTTCCCCACCGTGAGCAGAAGCGCGCGGCGCGACAACGCCAGTTTGTCGGCCTGGCGGTTGCCTCTGTCCTGGTGGGCCTTGGCACCGTGGGACTGGTGCACATCGTCATGGCATCGCGCATCGAGGACCAGGAAGGCAGAAACCGCCTCCTCAAAACCGAGATCGTTAAGCTCGACGAGCAGATCAAGGAAATCGACAAGCTGCGCGAGCAGACGCAGGCCCTGCTGGCGCGCAAGCAAGTGGTGGAAACGCTCCAGGCCAACCGCACCGAGGCGGTCCATCTGCTCGACCAGATGGTCCGGCAGTTGCCCGACGGGATCTATCTCAAGTCGTTGAAGCAGACGGGCGCGAAAGTGGTGGTGGTGGGCTATGCGCAATCCAACGCGCGGGTCTCGACCTTGATGCGCAGCATCGACGCCTCGCCCTGGCTGCAGCAGCCGGAGCTTGTCGAAATCAAGGCCATCAACGCCCCCAACGCCAAGGAGGCGCGGGTCAATGAGTTCACCCTCAATTTCCAGGTGAAGCGCACGGCCCAGGCTACCGAGGCCGATGGCGAAGCGGCCGCCAAGGCAGCCAAGGGACCCAAGGCATGACGTTCGATGACTTCCGCCGGCTCAACATCAGGGAGGTCAGCAACTGGCCTGCCCTGCCCAAGATCGTCATCCTGGCGACGATTGTCCTGCTGATCGTCGCGGCCGGAGCTGCGTTCGACTGGAAGACCCAGTTCGAGACCCTCGACCGCGTGGCACAGGAAGAGCAAACCCTGCGCGTCCAATACTCCGAAAAGAAGTCAAAGGCGATCAACTACGATCTGTACGTGCAGCAGTTGAAGGACATCGAGCAGTCATTCGGCGCATTGCTGAAGCAGCTTCCCAACCGATCCGAGATGGATGCGCTGCTCACCGACATCAACCAGGCAGGGCTCGGCCGTGGGCTTCAGTTCGAGCTATTCAAGCCGGCATCGCAGGAAAAGATGGCCGATTTCTACGCCGAGCTCCCGATCCAGGTGAGGATCACCGGCGGCTACCACGACATGGGCGCCTTCGCGAGCGATGTCGCGCAGTTGCCGCGCATCGTCACGCTGAACGACGTGGCCGTCAACAACGACAAGGGCGTGCTCACGATGGATGCCACGGCCAAGACGTTCCGCTACCTCGACGAAGAAGAAGTTGCGAAGCAGCGCAAGCTCGCCAAGGACGCGAAGGAAAAGGCCAAGAAATGAGCCGCTCCGTGGCCCTTTGCATGGGACTCTGCCTGGTGCTCGCAGGTTGCGGTGGTGACAGCCACCAGGACCTTCGCAACTGGATGGCCGAGCAGGGCAAGGGCGCCAAGGGCAAGCTCGAGCCGCTGCCGCAGATGAAGCCCTACGAGCCGTTCGCCTACAACGCCTTCGACCTCCCCGATCCGTTCAAGCCACGCAAGATCGAGCCGGCCAAGGGCAACAGCATGCTGGCGCCGGACTTGACGCGGCGGAAGGAGCCGCTGGAGGCCTATCCGATCGAATCGCTCAACATGGTCGGTACGCTCCAGAAGGACAACCAGGTGTATGGGCTGGTGCGCACGCCGGAGAAGGATCTCTACCAGATCCGGCCCGGCAGCCACCTCGGGCAGAACTACGGAGTGGTCCTCGCCGTATCCGACGCCGAGATCCGTTTGAAGGAGCTGATTCAAGACGGCGCCGGGGACTGGACCGAGCGGTCCAGCACGCTGCAGCTCCTCCAGCCAGAAACGAAAAAATAGGAGCGAAAAATAATGAGCCCGTTCGTTTGGCTTGATCGCGTGTCAGCGCGTGTGCGGCCCGCACGCACCGGCGCCTGCCTGCTCGCGGCAATCGCCCTGGCGGCGGCCGGCGTGGCCGCGGCGCAGAGCACCAACAGCATTGAAGCGGTGAGCGTCGCGAAGGGTGCTTCGGGCCGCACGGTCATCAAGTTCACCCTCAAATCGCCTCCGGCCAATCCGCCGGCGGGCTTTTCCATCGCCAGCCCGCCCCGGATCGCACTTGATTTCCTGGATACGGCCAACGGTCTTGGGGCCGCTCAGCGCGCGATCGAGGACGGCGCCCTGCGCAGCCTCAACGTGATCCAGGCCGGCAACCGCACGCGGATCGTATTCAACCTGAACAAGCCGCAAACGTTCGAGACCGAGGTCGAAGGGAACTCGGTGCTGGTCACCCTGCTCGATCAGGCGAGCCCCGGGGAACTGCAGACGCCGCAGGTGCAACGTTTTGCCGAGGCGCGTCCGTCGGACGTGCAGCATGTGATGCGTGATGTCGATTTTCGACGGGGCAAGAACGGCGAAGGTCGCATCGTGGTCGATCTCTCCGACAACACCACCGGCATCGACATCCGGCAGCAGGGCGCATCGCTGATCGTCGATTTCCTGCGCACCTCGGTACCGCGCAATCTCGAGCGGCATCTCGACGTCGGCGATTTCGGGACGCCGGTGGTGTCCGTCGACACCTTCAACCAGGGCGGCAATACCCGCATGGTCATCGAGCCGAAGGGCTTGTGGGAGCACTCGGCGTATCAGGCCGATAACAAGTTCATCCTCGAAGTGAAGGCGGTCCAGGAAGACCCCAACAAGCTCACGCAGGGCACGCGCCAGGGATACAAGGGCGAAAAGCTATCACTGAATTTCCAGAACGTCGAAGTGCGCGCGGTGCTGCAGGTGATCGCCGATTTCACCGGCCTCAACATCATCACCAGCGACACCGTGCAGGGCAGCCTGACGCTGCGCCTCAAGGACATCCCATGGGACCAGGCGCTCGACATCATCATGCAGACCAAGGGCCTCGACATGCGCAAGAATGGCAATGTCGTGCTCATCGCCCCGCGTGAAGAGCTCGCGCTGAAGGAGAAGCAGCAACTCGAATCGCAGCAGCAGATCAACGAGCTCGAACCGGTGCAAACCGAGATGTTCCAGCTTAACTACCAGAAAGCAGCCGACATCCAGAAGCTGCTTTCCGACAAGGACCAGAAATTCCTGTCCAAGCGCGGCAGTGCGGTAGTCGACCCCAAGACCAACATCCTTTTCGTGCAGGACACCGCCGGGCGGCTCGATGAAATCCGCCGTCTCATCCGCCAGATCGACGTCAGCGTGCGCCAGGTGCTGATAGAGGCGCGCATCGTCGTCGCGACCGATACCTTCAGCCGGCAACTTGGCGCCCGGTTCGGGGCGCAGACCGGGTTCACCATCGGGCGGCGATATTCAATCGGACAAGGGGCGAGCCTCAGCACGCAGCCCGTGGTGTCAATCGCCGGCACCACGCTGACGCGTGAGACGCGCACCCAGACGCCATTCGAGCTCGCGTCGGGCATCGCAAGGCCGGGGTACTCGGATTCGCCGGGGCTCAACGTGAGCCTGCCGGTTCCGAATCCGGCGGGGCAGTTGGCGCTCACGCTCATCAACCTCGGCAGCGGTAACCTGATCAACCTCGAGCTCTCCGCGATGGAGGCCGAGAACCGCGGCAAGGTCGTGTCGAGTCCGCGGGTAGTGACGGCCGACAACCAGAAAGCTTCGATCGAGCAGGGTACGGAAGTGCCGTATGTGACGCCAGGCACGGCGAATGCGCCAGCGACGGTATCCTTCAAAAAGGCGGTGTTGCGGCTCGACGTAACCCCGCAGATCACGCCCGACAACCGCATCATCATGACCGTCGAGATCCGCAAGGATTCCATCGGCCAGTTCGTACAACTGGGCAACGGGTTCTCCGTCCCGTCGATCGATACCAAGAACGTCACGACCCAGATCGCGGTGAACAACGGCGACACGGCGGTGATCGGCGGCATCTACGAGGAAACGATCCGCAACGACGTTACCAAGGTGCCGTTCTTTGGTGACCTGCCGTTGCTGGGTAACCTCTTCAAGCTCACCGGCAAGTCGAGCGACAAGACCGAGCTGCTGATCTTCCTGACCCCGCGGGTCGTCAAGGATTCGATCAACGCAGTAAGGTGATCAGCAGTCAGCAATCAGCAATCAGCAGTCAGCAAAAGTGTCACCACGGTCGGTGGGGTGGCTGAATGCTGATAGCTGACCGCTGAAAGCTGAAATACAATGCCCCGATGCAATTGCACCGGGGCAATTTGTTTCTGGTGGGGCTGCCGGGAACGGGCAAGACCACGCTCGGCCGCCAACTGGCGCGCCGGCTGGAGAAGCCGTTCCTCGATGCCGACACCGAGCTCGAAGCGCGTCTTGGCGTATCGATCCCGACCGTGTTCGAGATCGAAGGCGAGGCGATTTTCCGCGATCGCGAAGAGGCCGTGCTCGCCGAGCTTACCGCCGTGACGGGCGTCATCCTGGCCACGGGTGGAGGCGCGGTCATCCGGCCCGCGAATCGCGAGCGGCTGAAGGCCAACGGCAGTATTCTTTATCTGCATGCAACGCCGCAGATGCTGTGGCATCGCGTGCGCCATAACCGGCATCGCCCGTTGCTCAATACCGCTGATCCCCTTGGCCGTCTGGTGGAGCTTTACGAATTTCGCGACCCACTGTATCGCGAAATCGCGGATTGGATCGTCGAATCCGAGCGTGAGCATGTGGCGCGGTTTGCCGCCACTCTCGAGCACGAGCAGCGCAATGCGCTCGGTGCCTGAGGCTTCGCTGATGCCCGCTCGATTGCTGGAGGTCGCGCTCGGCGAGCGTAGCTATCCCCTTCATATCGGTCCGGGGCTGCTGCGCTCTGCGGGCGTGGTGTTGCGCGACCGATTGGCTTCGTCACGGGTGGTGATCGTCACCAATCCCGTCGTCGCGGCACACTGGCTCGAACCGCTGCGCAAGAGCTTCGGCGCGCATGGCATCGGCAGCGATACCATCATTGTTCCCGATGGCGAGAGTCACAAGACGTGGTTGACGCTGGACACCGTGCTGACGCGCCTGCTCGAGCTCAAGGCTGAACGCTCGACCACCATCGTGGCGCTCGGCGGCGGCGTGGTCGGCGATATTGCCGGTTTCGCGGCGGCGATCTACCAGCGCGGCATCGCCTTCGTGCAGATTCCGACCACGCTTCTCGCGCAGGTCGATTCCTCGGTCGGCGGCAAGACGGGCGTCAACCATGTGCTGGGCAAGAACATGATCGGCGCTTTCCATCAGCCGCGGGCGGTGCTGATCGACACCGAGTGCCTCGCGACGCTGCCGCAGCGGGAGTTCTCGGCGGGAATGGCCGAAGTGATCAAATACGGCGCCATCCGCGACGCCGCATTTTTCGAGTGGCTGGAATCGAACGTCGAGGCGATCATGGCGCGCGATCCGGCCAGCGTCACCCACGCCATTTTCGAGAGTTGCCGGGTGAAGGCCGAGATCGTCGCGGCCGATGAGCGTGAGACGGGCGAGCGCGCGCTGCTTAATTTCGGAC
>JANXZT010000223.1 GCA_025355395.1 Betaproteobacteria bacterium | reverse complement strand
GGCGATCGTGATCGCGGCATCACGCATCGACTTTACGGCGGCGACCAGGCCATCCGGCTCGAGCAGGAAATCGTGCTCGGTGTCGGCGGCGTGCGCGCGCTGGCGGCACTCGGCCTCACGCCCACCGTGTGGCATATCAACGAGGGCCACGCGGCCTTCCTGATCCTCGAGAGGATGCGAACCCTCGTGGCCAACGGTCTCGAATTTTCGGCAGCGCTCGAAGCCGTCGCCGTGAATACGTTGTTCACGACCCACACTGCGGTGCCGGCCGGACACGATCATTTTGCGGCGGAGACGATTGCGGCCTATTTCGACGAGTACTGTCGTGCGGGCAATGTGCCGCCCGAGCGGCTGCTTGGCTTGGGCCGCATGCCGGGAGCGCCCGATTTCAACATGACGGCGCTCGCCATTCGCGGCTCCCGCTTTCACAACGGCGTCTCACGCATCCACGGCCATGTATCGGCCTCGATGCTGAAAGGGCTTTGGCCGCAGATTCCGGCCGAGGAAAATCCGATTCATTACGTGACCAATGCGGTCCACGCGCGCACCTTCATGGCGAGCGAATGGGCCGACATGTTCGAGCGCTTCATCGGCCACGGCTGGGTGCATCGGCTCACCGCCGGCGATGCGCGCGCGGAGATCGATCGCATCCCCGATCATCTTTTCTGGTCGGTGCATCAATATCTGAAAAGCCGGATGCTGGAAGTGGTGCGCGAGCGGGTAACGCTCCAGCATTTCCGCAACCAGGGAAGCGAAGCCCATCTCGACCGCATGCTGCGTCATGCGCGTATCGAGGATCCGAACGTGTTGACGATCGGCTTCGGCCGCCGGTTCGCCACCTACAAGCGGGCTGGACTGCTGTTCGAGGATCTCGACTGGCTGCGGCAGATCGTGGCCGATGCCAAGCGTCCGGCATTGCTGATCTTCGCGGGCCGCGCGCATCCGGCGGATGTTCCCGGACAGGACATTATCCGGCGCATCGCCGCCATCGCACGGATGCGCGAGTTCGAGGGACGCATCCTGATGGTGGAGGGTTACGATCTGCGTCTCGCCCGCCGCCTAGTGGCCGGTGTCGACGTCTGGCTCAACAATCCGGTCTATCCGCTGGAAGCTTCCGGAACCTCCGGCATGAAAGCGGGAATGAATGGCGTCATCAATCTCTCGGTGCTCGATGGCTGGTGGGGCGAGGCCTACGCCGGGGACAACGGCTGGGGAATCAAGCCCGCGAGTGCCGAAGCCGATCCGATCAAGCGTGACGCGGAAGAATCGCGCACACTCTACGAGCTCCTTCAGGACCAGGTGCTGCCGCTTTATTACGAGCGTGTGCCGGCGGGCTATTCACCGGGCTGGATCAGGATGGCGAAGCACTCGATTGCCACCATCCTGCCGCGCTTTCGGGCCACGCGCATGCTCGAAGACTACATTGCAAAGTTCTACGCACCGGCTGCGCGGGCGCACCGGCGCTTCGACGCGGCTGGCCACGCGCTCGCCCGCGAAGTCGCGCAATGGAAGGCGCAAGTGGATGCGGCATGGCCGGGGGTGCGCGCGCGGCGGCTCGACACGCCGCCGGCTGCACTTCTATTCGGCGAAACCTTCAATCTCGCGGTAGTGGTGGAATTGAATGGACTCGACGCCGCCCACGTCGTGGTCGAACTGGTGATTGCCCCGGTCGATACCGGACCCGACGCGGTGCCGCAACGCACGCCTTTCAAATTCCAGCCGGACTCGGCGGAAACTAGCACGGCGGAGTGGGTGCTTGCCTACACTCCTGATCAATGCGGCGGGCTGAATTATCGGATTCGCGTTTATCCGGCGCATGCCGAACTCATCCATCCTTTCGAGTGCGGGCTGATGATCTGGGTATAGCGGTACCCGTGCGCGATGCCGCCAGCAGGCATTGCGCGGGTGCCTGGATGCTCACCGCGTGGCGGCCGTGGATTCGTTCCGGAACGCTCCGGCGGCTTTTGCTGCGATGTGACACACTATGATGACTTTTACTTCTTCGAGAATTGGAGCGAGATTGATGTGATTTTGAGCGAGTGCCACGCATGAAGCTGCTCGATTTGCTCACACAGCTCCC
>JANXZT010000199.1 GCA_025355395.1 Betaproteobacteria bacterium | reverse complement strand
CCCGATCGAGGTCTTGACCTCGCGCAGTCCGGCGTCCTCGCACGTAAACCGTTCCTGGTAACCCTGCTTGGCGCGCGAGATGTCGATGCAGGATCCCTTGGTGTCGAATGACCACGCGTGAAAGATGCAGGTGATGCGCTTCGCGTTCCCGACCGGATCGTAGAGCAGGGTGTTCCCGCGATGCGGGCAAATATTGTAGAACGAGCGCACCGTCATGTCCTCGCAGCGAACGACGATGAGCGGTACGCCGTTGGGATGCTGGAAGGTGCGGTAGTCGAACGCGTTCGGCACCTCCGACTCGTGGCACGCGATGATCCAGCACTTGCCGAAGATCTTCTGTTGCTCTTCCTGGAACAGGGTGTCGTCAGTGTAGATCTTGGTATCGACGTAGTGCGTCTCGGGGAACTTGGGTTTCGTGACCCACTCAACCGAATTACGGGACATGCGAGCACCTCCTTGAAATTGCGTCCTCACGGCTCGGCACGGACGCCTCTGAAATGGGGCTGACCGCGCTTCACGTGCCTGCGACAGTCATTTTGAATGGTAACAGCAGGTTGCGTGCCAAGTCGCCGATCTCGGCAAAGCGTTAATTCGCAGCAGCGTTTTCCGGCGCTCCCGAACGTGCTGCACGCGGTGTTTCGTCTTGAAACTTCGCGCCACGAAACGTGTGCATGTGGAAACAGGAGCGCCTACCCGGATCCGCGTGTTGTCGTTGATCATCAGAAGAGGCCCACCACCTTGCCGTCTTGATCGATGTCGATGCGCTCGGAGGACGGGCGCTTCGGCAATCCCGGCATCGTCATGATATCCCCGCAGACTAATACGATGAACTCCGCCCCCGCGGCGAGCCGGACTTCGCGCACGTTGATGACGTGACCGCTAGGAGCACCGCGCAACAGGGGGTCGGTCGAGAACGAGTACTGGGTCTTGGCGACGCAGATGGGGTAATGTCCATACCCATCGTCCTGAAGCTTCTTGATATGTGCACGCACCTTGGTGTCCGCGTTGACGTCGGACGCGCCGTAGATCTTGGTAGCGACAGTCCTGATCTTGTCCCACAGCGGCAATTGTTCCTCGTAGACGAACTTGAAGTCGGCGGGCGTGGTTTCGATCATCCTGACCACCGCGCGCGCGACTTCTTCGGCCCCCTTGCCCCCTTCCGCCCAGTGCCGCGCGAGGATAACCGGCGCCTCGTGGTGCGCCATCTTCTTCGTGAGAAACTGGATTTCGGCGTCAGTATCGAACGTGAAGTGGTTGACCGAGACGATGCAGGGCAGCCCATAGTGATTGCGGACATTGTTGACGTGCCGCTCGAGGTTGGCGATGCCCTTTCCCAGCGCGCTAAGGTTTTCCTCGTTGAGGCTCTTGAGATCCACCCCGCCGTGGTACTTGAGCGCGCGGATCGTGGCGACGATCACCACGGCGTCGGGGCGCAATCCGGATTTGCGGCACTTGATGTCGATGAACTTCTCGGCACCGAGATCGGCCCCGAACCCTGCCTCGGTGACGACGTAGTCGGCGAGGTGCGACGCCGCGAGCGTCGCGATCACGGAGTTGCAGCCGTGAGCGATGTTGGCGAACGGTCCGCCGTGGATGAACGCCGGGTTGTTCTCGAGCGTTTGGACGAGATTCGGCTTGAGCGCGTCCTTCAGGAGCACGGTCATCGCGCCATTGGCCTGGAGTTCGCGCGCGGTAATCGGCTTTTGGTCGCGCGAGTAGCCAACGACAATATTGCCGAGCCGCTCCTTGAGATCGGCGACGGAGGTTGCGAGGCAGAAGATGGCCATCACCTCCGACGCGACCACGATGTCGAATCCGTCCTGGCGCGGGAAGCCGTTTCCCGGGCCGCCGAGGGAGACAGTGATGTCGCGCAGCGCGCGGTCATTCATGTCGAGGACGCGCTTCCAGGTGATGCGGCGCACATCGAAGCCGAGTTCGTTGCCGTGGTGAATATGATTGTCGATCAGGGCGGCGAGCAGATTGTTCGCGAGCTGGATGGCGTTGAAGTCGCCGGTGAAATGCAGGTTGATATCCTCCATCGGCACGACCTGCGCGTAGCCGCCCCCTGCAGCGCCGCCCTTCATCCCGAAGACCGGACCGAGTGAGGGTTCGCGCAGGCAAATGATGGTTTTCTTGCCGATGCGATTCAGCGCATCTCCGAGGCCCACCGTGGTCGTGGTCTTGCCTTCTCCCGCGGGGGTGGGGCTGATTGCGGTGACGAGGATCAGCTTGGCGAGCGGCCTATCCTTGATCGAGTCGAGATAGTCGAGTGACACCTTCGCCTTGTAATGGCCGTAGGGCTCCAGGTGCTCATCGTCGATGCCGAGCCGCTCCTTGGCGATCTTGGCAATCCTTACCATCTTGGCCTTCTGCGCAATTTCAATATCGGTTGGCATGGCGTCTTGAGCTCCAGGGGAAAAGCGCTGTGCGTTTCGCAAGGGCGGCGGCGTCATGGCGTACGCGGCGAGCAAGCGTGCACTGTTTCTGGTTTGCCGATAATGTTTTCGAAACGAAACATTCAGGCGTCGGCTTGGGTGCGACGTATCCGCCCGCCATGTCTTGCGGAAGGATCGTCGGCGTGCCGACAGGATAGCAACATCGATGCCAAGGTCCGTCGCGCGCGAAATTCAGCATGCCGTACAGTCGGCCCGGTTCGCCGCTGGCGCGCAGCGAATGCGTCGATTGCCCGGTCGGGCAAGTACGCTAGAAGCCGAACGTGTCGTAGCCGCGAGGCGAGCCGGACTCGGAGCTCGAAATGGCGGCGGGTACCAACTTGTCGCCCACCTTCACGAAGCCGGCAAAGCCGTACAGGTGGCGCACCATGCTCGCGAAGCGGCCCATCACATCCTGCTTCGCCCCGGGGAGGGTGTCGAGTAACGCCACAAGTTCCAGCGCGTCGAGGACAAGAACGTCGGAGTTGCCCACGCTTACCGTCCACGCAAGTCGATGCGGCGCGGCGGCGCCGACCGGCGTCTTGAGCAATGCGGCCCATCCGAACACCGCGCCCGGGCCGACGATTTTCACAAGCTGCGACGCCGCCGCAACGCCGGGGTCGAACGAATGCTCGACCTGTCCGCGCAAGATAAGATAGATGGCCTCGGCAGGTGAGCCGACCTCATAGATGGTTTCGCCGGCGCCGTAGTGCGCGGGCCGGCCGATGGCCGCAATGCTCGCCAGCATTGACGCGGGCAGCGACTCGAAAGGAGTCGAGGCTTGCAGGACCCTGATGTTGTGCTCGCTTTCGGTCACTTTGAAACTCCCTTTCGATCGTGGTCGCGCAGCGCGGAATGCGTAGCTTTCGCAACCTGGCGCCCACGCGTGCCGCGCGCCGCCGCCCCTCAGTGCGCCACGCGCCTGTGGAGACTTCGCTCGGTAATGACGAGGTCCACGGGAACATCGTGTTCTCCGATGGGGACCTCATCGACCAGTTGCACCGAAAACGCCGCCGCGACTAACGCCGTATGGGGATCGCGGTCGACCAGCAATCGATCATAGTAGCCGCGGCCGTACCCCAGTCGGTCGCCCTGCACATTGAATCCAAGCCCCGGCACCAGTACAAAATCGATCCCGGGCAACTCGACCGCGCTGCAAACGTCCGGGCGAGGCTCGCGGATGCCCCACGGTCCCGCCGCAAGATCATTATCAAAATCGCGGACCTGGTAGAGCTCGAGGCGGTTGTCGGTGCGACGAATCCTCGGCAATACCAGCATTTTGCCCTCGCCCAGCACGTGATGCACGAACCTTTGAGTCATAAACTCACTGCCAAAAGTCATATATCCCATCACCGCGCGGGCGCGCCGGTAGTCGTCCAGGGCGAGGACCGAGCGCGTGATCGACTCGCTGAAGCGTTCGCGGTCCGCGGGAGGGAGCGCGTTGCGGCTCGCGTGCAACTGTTTGCGCAACTCGGCTTTCATAGGACGACCGGTGAGTGGAGTGGCGAGATCGGCGCGCATTCCTGCGTCGCGCGCGGATTGCCGCTGATCGAAAGGGGGTAAGCATGGCGTGTTCCACCATCGTCCGGAACGGTGGCGCGGCCGCACGCCATTGTCTCTCGTCGCGGCCAGTGGGTCGGTGGTACGGCGAACCCATGTACGGCGGCGTGTTTCGATAGGAAACTCGCTGAGAGTCAGAGCGAAACTGCGGATGAGGGAAACACCGCGCGGCC
>JANXZT010000197.1 GCA_025355395.1 Betaproteobacteria bacterium | reverse complement strand
GCGGTCGCGTGATCTCCAGCCTGAAGAACGGCATGGCCGCGGGGCGGATCGGCACGTGGACAGGTAATCCATTGGACCACCGAGCCGCGAACGACGGTGATAGTGCATTGTTCTCCGGCCCGGTGGACGCGGCGCTCGACGATCAGTTCGGCCAACGACGCGCCCGCGTCATGATGCTGAAGGCCGAAGGGCCGCGCATGCTGCGTGCCGGGAACTGGCGCCGTGCCGCCGACCTTTGCGGCGAATGGTCGGATCTCGATCGCGCCAGCGCGGACGCGTGGCGCTGTTACGGCCAGGCGCTTCAGGCGCAGGGCTTCCACCAAAAAGCAATCGCTGCGTTCCAGAAGGCGAAGCAGTACGATCCGTTCGATCGCAGTATCGATGTCGCCATCGATCGCAGCCAGAAGGGCATCGTGGCCGAGTTCTTCGACCGCTATCGGCGCTGACGAGCGCGAGGCCAAGCGCTAACCGAGCAGCCAAACCCTCGCCGGCAGCGCGATGCTCACCTTGATGAATCCCGCGAGCAGTCGAAAGTACCTTCGACGGCCTCCTGGGATGCCTCGGTGTCGAGCTCGCGCCGCACCTGTTTCATGTCGAGTGCACCGGCCGCGCTCAATGCTTGCTCGAGCGCGCTTGAGTTCAGGGCACCCGCCTGCGAGAACACCACGATCCCTTCCCGGAATACCATCAGCGTGGGAATGGAGCGGATGTTGAAATGGCCGGCCAGCTCTTGCTGCTCCTCGGTGTTCACCTTGGCGAAGAGCACCCCGGGATGACGCGTCGCGGCGGCCGCGAATACCGGGGCGAACGCACGACAGGGCGCGCACCACGGCGCCCAAAAATCGACAATGGCAAAGGGATGCGTCGGCAGGGTCGTCGCGAAGTCTTCGGCGGCGAGATCGATCACAGCCCCGGGCGGATGCGCCGACGATTGCTCGGGAGCGGTTGTCATGAGCACCTCGCGTCCCTTCTATTTGCGCTTCATGAGAAAGAAAAACGCGCCATCGCGTTCGCCGTGCTCGACGAGCTCATTGCCGGTCTGGCGGGCGAAAGCCTGGAAGTCGCGCACGGATGCGGGGTCCGTCGACAACACCCGGATCATCTGGCCGGAAGTCATGTCGTTCAACGCTTTTTTGGTGCGAAGGATCGGCAGGGGGCAATTAAGGCCCCGCGCATCGACCTCGCGGTCGGGCTCTGGCATGGCGATGCTCCTGACGGGCGCGAATTTAGGCCGAGCGAAGCCCAAAATTATAGCAGCCGCTTAAGCGACACTCGCTTTGGGGCCGCGGGGTGGTCAGCGGCGAATGCGACGGATGAGTGCGCTGGTCGATCGATCGCGAGTAAGGGGAATCGCGACGAAGCGCCCTCCGGCCGCGATCACTTCATCGGCGCCGAAGGTGGTCGCCGCGGAATAATCGCCCCCTTTGACCAGCACATCGGGACGGCATGCGCGGATGAGATCGCGGGGGGTGTCGGCATCGAACGGCACGACCAGATCCACCGCCGACAATGCCGCGAGGACAGCCAGGCGATCGGCCAGCGCATTGACCGGCCGATCGTCCCCCTTCCCCAGGCGCCGCACCGAGGCGTCGGTGTTCACCGCCACGACCAATGCTGCGCCGAGGCGGCGAGCCGCATCGAGGTAGGTGACGTGACCACGATGCAGGATGTCGAATACGCCATTGGTGAATACCAGCGGGCGAGGCAATGACGCGATGCGATCGAGCGTATCGCGCTCCGACGCCACCTTGAGCTCGAATGCGGGCGGCGAGGCGCCATGATCATCGCCGGCGGTGCCCGATGACGAGCGCACGGCGGCCACCCGTCAGCTTACGTATTCGAAGACCCGCACCACGCGTACGACGCCTGAAGTCTGGGCGGCAAGGCGCGACGCCGCGTCGGCCTCCTGGCGATTGACGATCCCCATGAGATACACCACGCCACGTTCGGTGACAACCTTCACCTGGTTGGCGTGGAACTCGTTCGCTTCGACGAAGCGCGCCTTTACCTTGGAGGTGATAATCGTGTCGTTGGAGCGGTCGCCCAAACTCGAAGGCGGTCCGACCACCATCTCGTTTTGCACGCTGCGCACCCGGTCGGTGGTACGCGCGATGTTGCCGACGTCGTTCACCGCGTCCTGGTCGGGCGCCTCGCCGGTCAAGACGACGATGCCATTGTAGGCGGTCACGTTGAGGTGAACGTTGGTGCCGTGGCGCGCGCGCTTCGCATTCGCCACCTTGATCTCGATCGCCTCGTCGTCGACCTGGGCGCCGGTGGAGCGACGGTCGGCGACCACCAGAGCGCCCCCGCCCACCGCGGCGGCGACCATCAACGGGACGCACCCGGTGATCGCTGGCACAGCAGCAACGGCAGCGGCCGCAAAAGCAAAATACCGGGCGAGAGTGCGCAGGGTCATGAATCTTCTCCAAGCAGCGTGTTGTCGATGGCGTCGCAAAGACAGTGGATTGTCAGCAAATGGACCTCCTGGATGCGCGCGGTGCGCTCGTGCGGCACGCAGATGTGCACGTCGCGCTCTTGCAGGATACGGCCGACCTCGCCGCCGCCCTTGCCGGTAAGCGCCACGATGCGCATGCCGCGATCATGGGCAGCAACGATGGCCGCGACCACGTTGGCGGAGTTGCCGGAGGTGGAAATGGCGAGCAGCACGTCGCCGCTCGCGCCGAGTGCGCGCACCTGCTTCGCGAACACCTGCTCGAATGCATAATCGTTCGCGACCGCGGTAAGGAGCGAGGTATCGGTAGCGAGCGAGAGCGCCGGCAGCTCCGGCCGCTCGCGTTCGAACCGTCCCACAAGCTCGGCCGCGAAGTGCTGCGCGTCGGAGGCGGAGCCGCCGTTGCCGCACGCGAGCACCTTGCCATCGGCGAGCAGACAATCGGTGATGCTGGCGGACGCCTGCGCGATCGCCGGGGCAAGCACGTCGGCGGAGTCGCGCTTCAATTGCGCGCTGTCGTGGAAATGCTGGCGGATGCGAGGCGTGAGGTCCATCGGCTACGGAACGTCTGAATAACTCCCATGCAATCACATCGGAGTTATTCAGTGGTTCCCTAAGCTTTGCAATCACGAATTGTAGCAAGATTCCGCTCTTGATCACGGATGGCCGGCTGGCCCGGGTGTCCTGCTTGAGTAAATTCGCTCGAACGTTTGCGGGGATTAGATAATGTCGCGCAGCCACTCGATGCGCCTCATATCGAGCGCATCGAGCAGGATGGCGTCGAACCGGCACGCCGGCGGACCGTGACGGCCGGCAAGATATTGTTCCGCGGCCGCGGTGAGACGAGCGCGCTTGGCAGCGGTGATGCTGCCCGCCGCACCGCCATAGTCACCGCGGGCTCGCAACCGCACCTCGACGAACACGAGCGTCGCGCCGTCGCGCGCGATGACGTCGATCTCACCGCGGCGGCTGCGCCAGTTGCGCGCCACGATTACGAGGCCTCGATCGACCAGATAACGCTCGGCGAGCGCTTCGGCCGCGGGGCCGCGCCCGCTGCCCGGCAGTGCCATGGGCCTCCTTGAGACGACCCCTTAGAGGCCGTCGGCGGCGACGACCGCGCCACCCTGGAAGCGGACCAGTTTCCCTTCGCGTGCGATCTGCCGGTCGGGTTCGAGGGTGAGATGTCCGGTCGCGCCATCGAGGTCGAGGGACGGGGGTGGCCCATTCACAAAGGCATGCGCCACGCGAAACGCATCCACACCCAGGGCGTAAAGGCGATCCTGGGTCGCACTCGGCCAGTCGCGCCGCGGAATATCGATGACACCTGGCGCATAAGGCTCGGCGAGCCACGGCGTCTCGACAAAACGCACGTTGTCCAGGTCGTTGCGCATTTCCGGCGGCAGGCGATCGTTGACCTGGCTGCTTGCATACACCGGAACCCGCCCGAGAAACGGCTTGGCATTGGCCGCGTCGTTGCTATCGACCGCAAGCAGGACGGCGTCAAAGGGCGTGCGCGCGAGTTCCCGCCGCAGGATGCCGAGTGACTCGGCGGCGCGATCGAACCGGAATGTAGCGGGTGGCCCGCCTCCGAGCAGAATCCATTCCCCGACAAAGCTTGCTGCAAAGCGGCGATTCAGCGGCGGATCGCTCGCTATGACAGCCACCTGGCGGGCGCCCTCGTCGCGCATGCGGCGCGCGATCTGGCGCGCTTCCGCCTCGACCGACAGCGCCAGTGTGTATACGTGAGGCGGCAGTGTCGCGCCGTCGTCGAGCTTGTTCAAGGCGATGGTGGGCGGCAAAATACCGCCCACGCTCCCCAGTGCCTTCACGTCGTCGCGCAGCAGGGGGCCGACGATGACCGTAGCTCCCGCCTGCCGCGCCTTTTCGATCGCCGGCAACGCGCCCGTATCGCCGTGTCCGATCACGGTGATTGCCGCATGCGCGGCTTCTGCCGCTGCCGAAAATCCCGCCATCACCGCTTCGGCGGAGGCGCCGAACACTGCGGATTCGAGGGGCAACACCAGCACGATCCGGTCATTGCGCGCAGCAGTTGGTGAAATTTCCACCCGCGCCTGGCCGGTGCTGGCAAGGGATGGTGCGGCGGCGGAGTCCGGCACCAACGTGGGCGGCGCGACGACCGCGGGTGCCGGCGCGAGAGCGGGAGCCGGCGAAGGCGACACTTCGGACGCCGGCGGCGGTGAAAACTGCGGAGGGGGCGCCACCCTCTCGGGCACGGGTACGTTACGCGCGACGCTCGCCGGCGGGCTCTCCCGTGCGCTTGCCGGTGGCATCCTGGCAGTGGAGAATGTGCTCGTGCAGGCGGCCATCGACGAGGCGAACGCGATCAGAAGCGCCGCACGCGAAATTTGTTGCAGCGCATGACGAAGACGGATGGGGGGTGAGATGATCATGCGTTGCAGGTGGATTGGGGCCGGTCATGCACGGGAGCGCTGAAGAGTCGGCGCGCGACAGCGCAGCGGAAAATATGGCAAGTGCGGTGGCAAACGCGGTGGCAAGTGCGGCGGCAAGTGCGGTGCCAAGTGCGGGCGAGGTCCGGTTCCGGGCGGAAGGCGGTTCATTATATGTTGTCGCCACACCGCTGGGAAATCTGCGCGATGTGACGCTACGCGCGCTCGACATTCTCGGCAGCGCGGATATCGTGGCGGCCGAAGACACCCGCGTGAGCGGTACTCTGCTTCGATATTACGGCATCGCCACGCGCGTGATTTCGCTGCATGCCCATAACGAAGCGAGGCGCGCGGAGTCGTTGATCGAACATCTGCGTGAAGGCCGCAGCGTGGCGCTCGTTACCGACGCGGGAACGCCGGGGATCAGTGATCCGGGAGCGCGACTGGTGGCCGCGGTGCGCGACGCCAACTTGCCCGTTGTCCCCATTCCCGGACCCAGTGCTGTGATCGCCGCGATCTCCGCTGCGGGCCTTGTGGCGGAGCACTTTTTCTTTGCCGGCTTTCTGCCGTCGCAGCCCAAGGCCCGGGGGGCGCTCCTGGCCGCGGTCGGTCCATTGCCGTGCGCTCTCGTGCTCTATGAAGCACCGCATCGCATCCGCACGACCCTCGCCGAGCTCGTCGATACGCTCGAATCGGATCGCAGCATTACCATCGCCCGCGAGCTTTCCAAGCGGTTCGAGACCATCGCCGCCATGCCGCTTCGCGACGCGCCCGGGTGGCTCGGCGCGGACGCCAATCGCGAGCGCGGCGAGTTTGTCCTGATCGTGGATGTCGCGGCCAAACCCGTGGCGCCTGCCGCCCTCGACGCCGCCGGCTTGCGCTGGCTGCGGGCATTGCTCGAGCAGTTACCGCCGGCACAGGCGGCGCGCATTGCGGCCGCAGCGACGGGGGTGGCGCGGGACGCGATTTACGCGCAGGCAATATCGATGAAACCGGACTCGAAAGACGCTTGAGTCGATGCTCGACGCTACCGTATCGAACGAGCAGGGTGCGGCATTGGCGCCGGCGCGTGGCCCGCGCTGGCAGGCCACGCTGGCACTTCGCTTTGCGCGCCTGGACGTCCATACGCGCCTCATCCATCGCGACCATCAGGGGCCGCTGGTCGTGCAAAAAACACTGCACCCCGAGGGTCCAACGGTGTGTCAGGCGGTGATCGTGCATCCGCCCGGCGGCATTGCCGGCGGCGATGCGCTTGATCTTCGTGTTGGATTGGGCAACGACGCGCACGCCCAACTGATCACCCCCGGCGCGGCGAAGTGGTATCGCAGCGGGGGGTGTTTCGCCAGCCAATCGTTCGCGGCCACGCTTGCGTCCGGCGCTGTGCTCGAATGGCTGCCGCACGAAGCCATCCTGTTCGACGGTGCGCAGGCGCGCACCCATACCCGTCTGCAACTGACGGGGTCGGCCATCGCATTCGCGTGGGACATCGTCTGCCTTGGCCGCACCGCTCACGGCGAGCACTTCGCCAGCGGCGACCTGCATCAGCGCATCGAAGTGGTGCGCGATGGCGCACTGGTTTGGGTCGAGCAGAACGTGATGACCGCGGCAAGTTCCGTGCGCGCCGCCGTGTCGGGCCTCGCCGGTCATGCGGTGTTCGGCACGCTGCTCATTGCCGCACCCGTGATCGAGGACGCATGGCTCGCCGCCGCGCGCGCCGCTGGTTCGGATCTTGCACTGGAGGATCTTGCACTGGACCTTGCGCCCCATGACTGCGCGGTGACACGGGTCCCGGGCGCCTTGCTCGCACGTTGCCGAGCCGACGCGACGGGTGACGTGCGGGCGTGGCTCACGGCGGTGTGGGCCGCGTTGCGCCCCATGGTCATCGGCCGGCCGGCGCTCCCTCCTCGTCTTTGGTCAACATGAGCTCATTGCCAACCGGTCGGCAGGAGCATTCGGCATGGAACTGACGCCACGTGAGCGCGACAAGCTGCTGCTGTTCACCGCCGGATTGGTGGCCGAGCGCCGCCTCGCGCGCGGGGTGAAGCTCAACTATCCCGAGGCCGTCGCGTTCATCTCGGCTGCAATTCTCGAAGGCGCGCGGGACGGGCGAACGGTTGCGCAGCTCATGGGAGAGGGCGCGCGTTACCTGACGCGGGAGCAGGTGATGGAAGGCGTGCCGGAAATGATTCCGGAAATACAGGTGGAAGCGACCTTTCCGGATGGCACCAAGCTCGTCACCGTGCATCGACCCATTCCATGACACCCGTCGCTCCATCTGCACCGCAATCATCGGACGAAAGCGCGCCATGATTCCTGGAGAGTTCTTTGTCGTGGACGGTGAGATCATCCTGAATGCCGATCGGGAGGCGTTTCCCGTCGATGTCGCGAATACCGGGGATCGACCGATCCAGGTGGGATCGCACTATCATTTTGCCGAGACCAACGCGGCGCTTGCCTTCGATCGGGAACGTGCGCGCGGCTGCCGGTTGGCGATCGCCGCTGGCACGGCGGTCCGGTTCGAGCCCGGACAGCGTCGCCGGGTCCTGCTGCTTCCCTACGCCGGCGCCCGCATCGTGCATGGCTTCTCCGGGGCGATCATGGGTGCGCTCGATGATGTACCACCTTCGTCCGAGCCGCGATGAAGATTTCGCGGCGTGCGTATGCAGAAATGTACGGACCCACCGTTGGCGACGCCGTGCGTCTCGCCGATACCAATCTGGTGGTCGAGATCGAGCGCGATCATACGATCTACGGCGAAGAGGTCAAGTTCGGCGGCGGCAAGGTTATTCGCGACGGCATGGGCCAGAGCCAGCGAACTTCCGCGGACTGTGCCGACACGGTGATCACCAATGCGGTGGTCATCGATTGGTGGGGCATCGTGAAATGCGACCTCGCCATCAAGGATGGCCGGATTGCGCGCCTTGGCAAGGCCGGTAACCCGGACGTGCAGCCCGGCGTGGACATCGTCATCGGCGCCGGAACGGAAATCATCGCCGGTGAGGGCATGATTGTCACCGCGGGTGGCGTCGACGCGCACGTTCACTTCATCTGCCCGCAGCAAATCGACGAAGCGCTCATGTCGGGCATCACGACGATGCTGGGCGGCGGGACGGGCCCCGCCACCGGCACGTTGGCGACAACGTGCACCCCGGGACCCTGGCATCTTCATCGGATGCTCGAGGCGGCCGAGGCGTTTCCGGTGAATCTCGGCTTTCTCGGCAAGGGCAATGCGAGCCTCACGCCTCCGCTCACAGAACAGATCGAAGCAGGGGCGATCGGGCTCAAGCTGCATGAGGACTGGGGTACCACGCCGGCCGCCATCGACGCGGCATTGCGGGTCGCCGACGTGCACGATGTCCAGGTCGCGATCCATACCGACACGCTGAATGAATCGGGCTTTGTCGAGACGACGCTCGCAGCCATCGGCGGCCGCACCATCCACACCTATCACACCGAAGGCGCGGGCGGCGGCCACGCACCGGATATCATCCGCGCCTGCAGCCAGCCGAATGTGCTGCCGTCGTCCACCAATCCCACCCGGCCGTACACGATCAACACCATCGACGAGCATCTCGACATGCTGATGGTGTGCCACCATCTCGATCCCGCGATTGCAGAAGACATTGCCTTCGCCGAATCGCGCATCCGGCGGGAGACGATCGCCGCCGAGGATATCCTGCACGACCTCGGTGCGTTTTCCATGCTGTCCTCGGATTCCCAGGCAATGGGTCGCGTCGGCGAAGTGGTCATCCGCACCTGGCAGACCGCGCACAAGATGAAAATGCAGCGCGGGTCCCTGCCGCAAGACAACGCGCGCAACGACAATTACCGCGTGCGCCGCTACATCGCCAAGTACACGATCAATCCGGCGATCGCGCATGGGATTGCCCATGAGGTGGGTTCGATCGAGCCCGGGAAGCTCGCGGATCTCGTGTTATGGAAGCCGGCGTTTTTCGGCGTGAAACCGTTGCTGGTGCTGAAAGGGGGAATGATCGCGGCTGCCGCCATGGGCGACGCCAACGCATCCATCCCGACGCCTCAGCCGGTGCACTATCGGCCGATGTTCGCCGCGTTTGGCAAGGCGCTGACGCGATCGGTGACGTTCGTGTCGCAGGCAGCGCTTCGCAATCCCGCGGTGACGGCACTGCGGTTGGCGAAACCCTTGGTGGCGGTGCGGGCGACCCGATCAATCGGCAAGCGCGACATGAAGCTGAACGACGCCATGCCGCGCATCGACGTTGACCCCGAGACCTACGAAGTGCGGGCCGACGGCGCGTTGCTCACTTGCGAACCCGCGACAGTGCTGCCGATGGCGCAGCGCTATTTTCTGTTCTGACTTGACTCACGGCGCTTTTCGCACCGCTCACCATGCTCATCGTCCGGCGCAAATGCCAGGCCCCGGCGCCGCCGGATGTGACCCTGGTCATGTCTTTCGAGCGTCGGCAACACACGCGCCTGCGCATGACGCTCACCGACGGAGAAGAGATCGGGCTCTTCCTCGAGCGGGGCACCTCGCTGCGCGATGGCGACCTTCTTGCGGCGGAGGACGGGCGCGTCGTCGCGGTGGTCGCCGCGGAGGAAGAGTTGTTCGAAGTGCGGGCCGGCGATGGCCTTGCGCTGGCGCGCGCGGCCTATCATCTGGGCAACCGGCACGTTGCGGTGGAAATCGCGCCGGGCCGGTTGCGGTTTCCGGTGAACGTGATTTTCGCCAACCTGCTGCGGGGCCTTGGGTTCGAAGTGATCGCGGTGCGGGCGGCGTTTCAGCCTGAGAGCGGTGCCTACGCGGCGGGTAGCCACGTGCACGCCGTCGGTGGCCGCCACGCGGGCGTCATTCACGATTTCGGAAAGCCGGACGCGCGCCCATGATTTCCGGGGCAACCCCACCCACCGCGCCGCTCCCGCCGATGGCATTGATCCGGTTGCTCCAACTGGCAAGCCCGGCGCTGCCCATCGGTGGCTACAGCTACTCACAGGGTCTCGAGTGGGCCGTCGATCGCGGCATCGTCTGCGACGCGGCATCGGCGCAACGCTGGATCGCGGAGGTGCTCGATCTTGTTATCCGGCGCAGCGAGGCCCCGATCGCGTGGCGCCTGCTTTCCTCGGCGGGCGAGGACTGGGCGCGCTTCGCGCACTGGAACGCATGGCATCGGGCGGCGCGGGAAACGGCGGAGCTCCGCGCGGAAAGCGAGCAGATGGGGCACTCGCTCATCAAGCTCGCCGGCGACCTTGGTGCGCTCGATCGAGCTGCAAGGCAGACGTTGGAAGCGTTGCATCCGATCGGACTGCCGGCCGCTTTTGCCTTGTTCGCGCGTGGGTTCGGCGTTGCTCCGCAGCCAGCGTTGACCGGTTACGTGTGGTCGTGGCTCGAAAACCAGGTGCTCGCCGCGATCAAGCTGGTGCCCCTGGGGCAAGTTGCAGGTCAACGCATGCTCGCCGCGCTAAGTCCGCCCATGGCGGCGGCCGTAGAAGCCGCCATGACCCTCTCCGATGATGCGATCTCCACGTTCGCGCCCGGGTTCTCGCTGGCGAGCACGCATCATGAAACGCAGTACTCGCGGTTGTTTCGCTCATGAATCCGCCGCGTGACGAGATAGTGAATACCCAGCCGCTCCGCGTTGGCATCGGCGGCCCGGTGGGTTCCGGCAAGACCGCGCTCACGCTTGCCCTGTGCCGCGCACTGCGAGAACACCACCAGATCGCGGTGGTCACCAACGATATCTATACCGAAGAGGACGCGCGCTTCCTGGTGGATAACAAGGCGCTCACGCCGGATCGAATCATCGGGGTCGAGACCGGCGGCTGCCCGCATACGGCGATTCGGGAAGACGCGTCGATCAATCTCGAGGCCGTCGATCGGCTCGTCCGCCGGTTCGGCAATCTGGATATCGTGTTCATCGAAAGTGGTGGCGACAATCTCGCGGCCACGTTTTCTCCGGAGCTTTCCGATCTGACCCTCTACGTGATCGATGTGGCCGCGGGGGACAAGATTCCCCGCAAGGGCGGGCCAGGAATCACCAAATCAGACCTGCTGATCATCAACAAGATAGACCTTGCACCGATGGTCGGTGCCTCGCTGGAAGTGATGGAGCGCGACGCGCGGGCGATGCGCGGGGAGCGGCCGTTCGTGTTCTCCAATCTCAAGACCGGACAGGGACTCGACACCATCGTGCGTTTCGTGCTGGAGCGCGGCATGGTGGGCTTGCAGAAGCCTTCCCGATGACCAAAGCGGTGCGTCTGCACCAGTAATGACGGTGGCAGTGATCGCGCGTGGTGCGCGGGCGCTGGAGTTGCCTGGGCGCATTGGTGCGCTGCATGGAACCTCTTCATTGCGCAACAACGAGTTAGCGCACGCCGGCGGAGATGGCATGGTTCCTGCGAACGGAGCAGCTGAGCGGCGGCGTCGGATGGATGACCGCGCGCCAAGACGCTTTTCTCATCACCTCGGGGATACCTATGCAACGCAGATACTTTCTGAAGCGCCTCGCGCTGGCGACGGCGCTTGCCGTCGCTCAAATGGGGACCGGCGCCATGGCGCAAGCCGCAGACACGATCAAGGTCGGCGTACTTCATTCGCTCTCCGGCACGATGGCCATCAGCGAAACGGTCCTGAAGGACGTCGCGCTCATGACGATCGCTGACATCAATGCCAAGGGCGGGGTGCTGGGGAAGAAGCTCGAGCCAGTGGTGGTGGACCCCGCATCCAACTGGCCGCTTTTCGCTGAAAAGACGCGGCAGCTTCTCTCGCAGGACAAGGTGGCTGTCGTGTTCGGCTGCTGGACGAGCGTATCGCGCAAGTCGGTGTTGCCGGTGGTCGAAGAGCTGAACGGCTTGCTGTTCTATCCGGTCCAGTACGAGGGTGAAGAGCTGTCGAAAAACGTTTTCTACACGGGAGCGGCGCCGAACCAGCAGGCGATCCCCGCCGTCGAGTACCTGATGAGCAAGGAAGGCGGCGGCGCCAAGCGTTGGGTGCTGCTGGGAACGGACTACGTCTACCCGCGCACGACGAACAAGATCCTGCGCGCGTTCCTCAAGTCGAAAGGCGTCGATGACAAGGACATCCTGGAGACCTACACGCCGTTCGGCCACGGCGATTACCAGACGATCGTCGCCGACATCAAGAAATTCTCCGGAGGTGGCAAGACGGCCGTCGTGTCCACGATCAACGGCGACTCCAATGTGCCGTTCTACAAGGAACTCGGCAACGCAGGATTGAAAGCGACGGACGTGCCGGTAGTGGCCTTCTCCGTGGGCGAGGAAGAGCTGCGGGGCGTCGATACCAAGCCGCTCGTGGGTCACCTCGCGGCGTGGAATTACTTCATGTCACTCAAGAACCCGGCCAACGATGCGTTCAAGAAGGAATGGGCAGACTACGCCAAAGCAAAGAAGTTGCCGGGTGCAGACAAGCCGCTCACCAACGACCCGATGGAAGCGACCTACATCGGCATCCACATGTGGAAGCAGGCCGTCGAGAAAGCCAAGTCCACGGATCCGGACAAGGTCATTGCGGCGATGGCGGACCAGACGTTCAAGGCGCCCTCCGGATTCACGGCCACGATGGATGCGAAGAACCACCATTTGCACAAGCCGGTCTTCATTGGCGAAGTGCAGGCGAACGGGCAGTTCAATGTGGTATGGAAGACGCCCGGTCCGGTGCGCGCGCAGCCATGGAGTCCGTTCATCGCCGGCAATGACAAGAAAAAGGACGAGCCCGACGGGAAGTAAACGCTGCAACGCGGGTGGCGCCAAGCCGGTGCCCCTCGTTGATGCCTTTCCCGTTGCATTTCCTCATGACGGCGTTGATGGACCCTGCCGTGTCCGCCCAGTCAGCGCTGACGTTGGCCGATGTGGTCCGCACCACCCTCGAGCGTCATCCCGA
>JANXZT010000173.1 GCA_025355395.1 Betaproteobacteria bacterium | reverse complement strand
AGCAAAGATCGAGCCGATTTCCTCGCGGGGGATGACATCCGAACGGGCAGCGCAAATCTCGGCTGCGTTCATGACCGCCCGATCATTCCCGTCCTCAATTGCGAGGCCGAGTGCCCGCTTAAAAAGCGCTACGTCTATCTTGTCTGTGAATCGCTGATACCAGAGAATCTGAGACAGGTAGCGGCGCTGCGGTAACCATTGGTCAACCCTCTGCTTGGCAGCAGACCAGCGGGGAGTGCCTTCCATGCCGCGAAGCATCGCCGGCAAAAACGCTGCCATGTCCTCGTCGAGCCGATCGAGGTAAGACTCAACAATCTCCGGCTTGGTCCGAGCGAGCTCCTCAATGAACCGGCCAAAAGAAGGGAAGGTGGCGAGGTCGTTCGACTTTGTACTTGCGCACCGCTGCATCGTTTTTAGCCAGGCGTCCGCGTTTGCCGCATTCACGTCGGCGACTAATTCGCTGATACGCGCGTTGCGATAGGCCTCCTCTGCCTGAAAGTCCATCGAATCGCCTTCCCATTCCGGCGGGAAGACCGACTCGAAGCCGACTAGCGTCTTGTAGACCACGAAGTCACTATTGGCATTGATCCTGTCGCGGAACGCGAGGATGGCGTCAATGAAGGCGCTTCGCGCGACGGCGATGGGCGGGTCCTCCGCCGGCGCGTCGGCAGGCCGGCGAGTGTGACGATAGAGCCAGAGGAAACTCTCTTCTAACGTCTGGAGGAGCTCGTGGCTGAGCGTGGTGGCGACGGACGTGAAGAAGCGAGCGACACGGGACGAGTTTTCAAGGATGGTCAGCCGCAGCGCGGACTCGGCACCACCGCGCTGCGGGAACCGGGTCGCGTCGAGGAGGGCCTGCTTGACCTTGCGCCTTTCGACATCGTCGAGAGCCGTTCGGAATAGTTGTTCGAGGAGGTCAATGCTCGCGGCACGAATACGCGTGAGCGCGTCGCTCGGAACGACGTTTGCTGTAATCAGGGTGACGGTCTTGTAGGTGGCCGATGTGCCCGTGGACTCCGAGCGCAGGACTTGGTGGAGTACCGTCAGCGCCACTGGGCGCAACGCCTCGAGCGTGGCGCCGTCCCATCCTTTAATCCTCCGGACGAGCATGTCCTGAATGACCGGGCCGCCGGCCTTCCACACCTCGAAGTTGTGGCTCGCGAGGGATTTCACGTTCTTCAAGATTTGCTCCGCCTCCTTGTCGGTCGCCGCGCCCAGATAGAGCTCGCTGAGCGTGTCGAAAGTGGCTTCTGCTGCATCGAGGCTTACATACCTGAGGTGGTCCAGAATGTTCGTCGCCAACTCGACAACGTCCTCGGCCGACTTGCCAGGCAGGTCGCCCCACGGAGTGCTGATGGGGCTCGTTTTCGTTCTGCGCGCGGCCTGGACGGCCACAACGAGCGCGCCCCGTATCTCGGCATGCGCGCCGGCCGCGTCGTCCAAGTGGGGGAGCACGTAGGATTTGAAACGCTCCAACAGTTCGTGGCGTTCGTTGTTGTCCTTGCAGTCGGCGAGCACCTTTAGGGCGCCCTTGTCGAAAAGCTCCCGGCCGCTCGCGAGCCGGTTGTAGTCGTCCACGATCTTCTGAAACTCGTAGCCGGCCGGGATCAGCATCTCGCGCATGACTTTGTTGAACCTCGTGTGAATTCCTTCGAGGAGGTCCTTGCCGAATCCGGCTACCGGCTTGATCTTGTAGACATCGTGCTCCATCTCGGACCATGCGTGGTTCAGCGTGGTCTGGACCTGAATCTCGCACCGCATGGCACGAAACTTCGCGTATTCCGGCGCGGCGGCGCGCTGCTCGTTCAACTGGACGACGATGTTGTCGGAGACGAAGAGGCGCTCCTCGCTCTCGGTCCCTGGTACTGGGTGGTGAACCTTGGTGCGGTCCCAGTCGATGGTGAAGTTAATGCGCAGAATGTCGGACGATAGGAACCGCTTCACGTCTGCGTTGGTATAGAAGATCACGCGGCAGGCGGCGAGGTCCTTCACTTCGTCCTCGATCTTGTCGCTCTCCGAGACGCCGAACTTCGCGAGCTTTGCTTTCAAAGAAATCGGGTTCTTCTCCCGGCGCTGGATCTGCTGAAGCCGGTAGGCTGGATCTGCCTTGATAGCGGCGTCGAGGATCGTAGTGATCGCCTCCGCGAGCGCCTTGTAATCTGGGCGTTTGTTGCGTTCGTATTCGTCGAAGTTCATGGGCGGGCCTGATCGGATGGGCGGTCCAAGAATACACGCCCTTACCACTAGACTCGCTCCGATTCGCCCCGTTGAGAGGTGCTCAGGCGGAGCCCCGTTTACATAAGACCGATTGCGCCGTTCAAGAAAGCTTCAAGCACTGGATTGCGGCGCGCCG
>JANXZT010000172.1 GCA_025355395.1 Betaproteobacteria bacterium | reverse complement strand
GTTGTCATGGATACGCAACGCCTGATTCTGTTTGTCATCTTCTCGTTCTCCGCCTTGTTCCTGTGGGAGGCGTGGCAACGGGAACATCGGCCACCGCCGCCGCCGGTATCGGCGGTTGCACCCACTCCGGCCAAAGCGGCGACCGACACGCCGACACCGGGGGGCGTGACGGCGCAAGTGCCCGGGGCACCGCCGGCGGCCGGCGCGGATGCCAGCGCAGGCGGGAAGCGCATCAGTGTGCGCACCGATCTTTACACCGCCCAAATTAATACCGCCGGCGGTGTCATCGAAGAGATTGCGCTCGCCAAGCATGCGGACGTCAACGACCCGTCCAAGCCCTACTACCCATTGCTGCACACCGCCGAGCGCACCCTCATCGCCCAATCGGGATTGCTCGGCAACGAATTGCCAACCCACCGCACGGTCTACGAAGCGCTGCCCGGGCCGCGCGAGCTGGCACCTGGCCAGGATCGTCTCGAGCTGCACCTCCAAGCCACCGATTCCCACGGCGACAAGATCGCGCAGGTGCTCACCTTTCACCGCGACAGCTACGTCATCGACGTGGCCTACGACGTCACCAACGCGGGCAGTGCGCCCCTCACCCCCTACGCCTATTTCCAGCTCACCCGCGACACCAAGCATCAAGGCACGCAAAGCTCGATGGCGCCGGCCTCCTACGTCGGCCCGGTGATCTTCAACGAAAACGACAAGTTCAAGAAGGTCGAATTCGCCGATATCGACAAACTCGCCGCCGACCCATCCCGAAAGCTTCCGTACACCAAGACCGCCGACAACGGCTGGGTCGGCATGGTGGAGCACTACTTCGTTGCGGCGTGGCTGCCTTCCGATACCGCCAAGACCGAGCGCGAGTTCTATACCCGCAAGCTCGACAGCGGCCTCTATGCGGCCGGGGTGATCATTCCCGTCGGCACCATTGCCCCCGGCCAGACGGGCGAGGTGCGGGTGCCGCTCTACGCCGGCCCGCAGGAGCAGGATGTGCTGGCCAAGCTCGCCAAAGGGCTCGATCTCGTTGTCGATTACGGCATCTTCACCGTGATCGCGGCGCCGCTTTTCTGGCTTCTCAAATGGCTGCACACCCTGATCCACAACTGGGGGTGGTCGATCATCGTGCTCACCATCCTCATCAAGGGCGCGTTTTATCCTTTGAACCACGCGAGTGCACGATCGATGGCCAAGATGAAGGTCATCGGTCCCAAGCTCAAAGGGCTGCAGGAGCAATACGCCAACGACAAGCAGCAGTTGCAAGTCAAGATGATGGAGATGTACAAGCAGGAAAAGATCAACCCGCTCGGCGGCTGCCTGCCGATCGTGGTGCAGATTCCGGTCTTCATCGCGCTTTACTGGGTGCTGCTCTCCGCAGTCGAGTTGCGCCACGCGCCGTGGATCGGCTGGATTCGCGATCTCTCGGCACCGGACCCTTGGTTCGTGCTGCCGGTGATCTACGCCATCACCGCCTATCTGCAGGTTCGGCTGTCGCCTACCCCCATCCAGGATCCGATGCAGGCCAAGATCATGCAGATCATGCCGATCGCCTTCTCGGTGATGTTCCTGTTCTTTCCAGCGGGCCTCGTGCTGTACTGGCTCATCAACAACACGCTGCAGATCGGCCAGCAATGGCACATGAATCGTGTGCTGGAGAAGGAAGCGGCGGTGGCAGCGGCCAAGCGACGCTGACGCTGCGTGCGCGCGGGCACGCTTGGGCCTCCGTCGCGCCGCTTGAAGGATGAGCGCCGTACCTGACACGATTGCAGCGATCGCGACACCGCCGGGTCGTGGCGGGGTAGGCATCGTTCGGGTGTCGGGAGGCAACGCCGCCTTGATCATGGAGGCGCTGATCGGACAGCGCCTCGCACCGCGATTGGCTACTGTCGCGACCTTTCGCGGTGACTGCCAGGAGCCGCTCGATCAGGGTCTCGGCCTTTTTTTTCCGGCCCCGCATTCCTACACCGGCGAGGACGTCCTCGAGTTGCACGGGCATGGCGGCCCGGCAGTGTTAGGCCTGGTGCTGGCGCGTTGCCTCGCCGCGGGGGCGCGTCTCGCGGCGCCGGGCGAGTTCACGCAGCGCGCATTTCTCAACGGCAAGCTCGATCTGGCGCAAGCCGAGAGCGTGGCCGATCTTATCGACGCGGCGACCACCACCGCCGCAAAAGCCGCCGCGCGCAGTCTCTCGGGCGAATTCTCGCGCGAGGTGCGCGCACTCGTCGACGGCCTGGTCGACTTGCGCATGCTGACCGAGGCAGCGCTTGATTTTCCCGAAGAAGATCTTGCGTTCGTGCAGGCCGGCAACACGCTCGCCCGAATCGACGCGGCGCGCGAGGGGCTCGCCGGGCTTCTGGTGCGGGCCCGTCAGGGCGCCTTGCTGCGCGAAGGCCTCATCGCCGTGTTGATAGGGCAGCCCAATGTGGGCAAATCGAGCCTTATGAATCGCCTCTCGCGCGACGACGTCGCGATCGTGACACCGATCCCCGGCACCACGCGCGATGCGTTGCGCAACACCATCGACCTCGGTGGCATTCCCGTCACCCTGATCGACACCGCCGGCTTGCGCCCCACGGATGATCCGATCGAAACCATCGGCATCGAACGAACCTGGAGAGCAGTGGGTGAGGCGAGTGTCGCGCTGCACTTGGTCGATGCCCGCGTGGACGATGACGAAGCCTTCGCCAACGACGCCGCGATCCTGGCGCGCCTGCCTGCCGCGTTGCCGCGCATCGTCATTCACAACAAGATCGATCTGGCCGGCCGCGCACCCGCGCTGTTCGCGGCGGCCACGACCGACGGTGCGCCGCGCCGGTTCGATGTCTGGCTGTCGGCCAAGACTGGCGCCGGGGTCGAGCTTCTCACGCGCACCGTGCTCGAAATGGCCGGTGCAAATGAAGCGATGGAGGACACGTTTCTCGCCCGCGCCAGGCATCTCGAAGCGCTGCGGGCCGCGGCCTTGCATCTGGAGGGCGCACGCGGCCATCTCGCTTCGCCGGCCCCGCCGCTCGAGCTTTTTGCCGAAGAACTGCGCGGCGCACAGGCAGCGCTTTGCGCGATCACCGGTGAGTTCTCGGCCGATGATCTCCTGGGCGTGATCTTTTCGAGGTTTTGCATCGGGAAGTGACGATCGAGGCGGGTGCGCACAAATGAAAAGTGGTGCCCGGCAGCGTGCAAAAAATGCCACCCGCCCGCGCTTGGTCCATCCAGCGCACGGCGACGGGATATGGCACGGAGCTTGCGGCTTCGTGGCCTCGATGTCCGCGGAGTCCGTCATGTCTGCCCCTACCGAGCCGGTGACCACGCACGCCAAAGAGCAGGCGAAACGCGTCATCACCAATCCGAAGCAGCTTTGGCAGCTTATCCGTGACTCGATGTCGGCATGGGTCGATGATTTCGCCCCGAGCATGGGGGCGGCGATCGCGTTCTACACAGTGTTTTCGATTGCTCCATTGCTGGTGATCGTGATCGCGGTGGCGGGGCTTGTACTGGGCCAGGAAGCGGCATCCGGACAGATCTTTGCG
>JANXZT010000161.1 GCA_025355395.1 Betaproteobacteria bacterium | reverse complement strand
GGCGGGCGGCTGGACGCCACATGGGCACGCTGGTCGCGCCCGTGGACCACACTCGCGTGGAGCTTTCTCACCGTCGGGATCATGCTCGGGAGTTGGTGGGCCTACTACGAGCTGGGCTGGGGCGGCTGGTGGTTCTGGGACCCCGTCGAGAATGCCTCGTTCATGCCGTGGCTCGTCGGCACGGCACTCATCCATTCGCTGGCGGTCACGGAAAAGCGCGGCACCTTCAAGGCGTGGACCGTGCTGCTGGCGATCTGCGCGTTCTCGCTCTCGCTCCTCGGAACATTCCTGGTGCGCTCGGGTGTGCTCACCTCGGTGCATGCGTTTGCCACCGATCCGCGACGCGGGGTGTTCATCCTGCTGTTCCTGACAATTGTGATCGGCGGCTCGCTCGTTCTCTTCGCGGTGCGCGCGCCCCGCGTCGGCGGCGGTGGACGTTTCGATCCCATCTCACGCGAGTCCTTCCTGCTCGCCAACAACGTACTGCTGATTGCGGCAGCGGGCTCGGTGCTTCTCGGCACGCTGTATCCGTTGTTCCTCGATGCGCTGAATCTCGGCAAGATCTCGGTCGGCCCGCCCTACTTCGCCACCGTCTTCGTGCCGCTGATGACACCGCTGGTGTTCCTCATGGGCATCGGACCGCTCGCCCGCTGGAAGCAGGCGGCGCTGCCCGAGTTGTGGCTGCGTGTGCGCTGGGCACTCGCCATTGCCGTCGTCACCGCACTGATCCTGCCTCTCGCGGGTGGAGAATTCCGGCCGATGGTGAGCTTCGGGCTCCTGCTGGCACTGTGGATAATCCTGACGACGGCGGCGGGTGTTCGGGATCGTATCCGCGGTGTGCGCAGCGGCCTTTTTACGCAACTCGCCCGTCAGCCGCGCGGCTACTGGGGCATGGTGATCGCACATCTGGGCATTGCCGTCTTCATCATTGGCGTCACCGTGGTGAAAGGTTATGAAACCGAGCGCGACGTGCGCATGGGCATCGGGGACACCGTTATCGTCGGCGCGTACACGTATCGCTTCGATGGCGTGACGGAGTCGATCGGGCCGAATTACAAGGCCGCGCGTGGCGCTGTGGACATCAGCCGGCAAGGCCGCCACGACACGACGCTCTATCCGGAAAAGCGGGTGTACAACGCGAGTGGCATGCCAATGACCGAGGCGGCCATCGAGTCAGGGCCCTTCGGCGATCGTTATGTTTCTCTCGGCGAGCCGGTGGAAAGCGGCGCCTGGAGCGTGCGTATCTACAGCAAGCCGTTCGTCACCTGGATCTGGGCGGGCTGCATGCTGATGGGCATTGGCGGCTTCCTCGCATTGTCGGACCGGCGCTACCGCGTAAGTGCACGTCGTGACGCCGGCGTGCTCGAAGCCGCGGGGCCCGCGGCCGTCGCGTGAAACGTTCGACGTTCATGAACAAGCTTCTCATCCCGCTCGGCGTCTTCCTGGTTCTGCTGACCTTCCTGTTTCTGGGACTGGGGCTCAATCCGCGCGAAATACCGTCGCCGCTCATCGACAAGCCGGCGCCGCATTTCAAGCTCGCGCAGCTACAGGACCCGACGCGCACGTTTGCCACCGGGGACATGAAGGGTCAGGTGTGGCTGCTCAATGTATGGGCTTCGTGGTGTGTGTCGTGCCGCGAAGAGCATCCCCTGCTGGTCGCGCTGGGCAAGACCAAGCTGGTGCCCATCATCGGTCTCAACTACAAAGACGAAGCATCTGCGGGCATGAAATGGCTCTCGACCAACGGCGACCCTTATAACCTCTCGATTGTGGACCGTGACGGCCGCGTCGGTATCGACTTCGGCGTTTACGGGGTGCCGGAAACGTTCGTCATCGACAAGAACGGGACGATCCGTTACAAGCAGATCGGCCCGCTCACCGCCGCCGCGCTGGAGCAGAAAATCGTGCCTCTGGTGCGCGATTTGCAAAATTCATGAGCGTGGCGGCGCTGGTGCTGGTGGCGCTGTGGGTGGGTGCGATGCCGGCCTCGGCATTCGGTGCCCAGGCGTTGCCTACCATGGAGGACCCGATTGCGGCCACGCGCGCGGTGCGGCTGTCCGACCAGTTGCGCTGTCTCGTGTGCCAGAACCAGACCATCGCCGAATCGAACGCTGAGCTCGCGCTGGATTTACGCCAGAAAATTCGCGAACAGATCGCTGCCGGCAAGACTGACGACGAGATCATTGCGTACATGGTCGATCGCTACGGTGATTTCGTACTCTATCGGCCCCCGTTGAAGGCCACCACGCTATTGCTATGGGCGGGCCCGGGGCTGCTCTTCTTCGGCGGCCTGGCGGTGCTCGTGCGGGTCCTGCGCTCACGGCGCGGCCTCGAACCCGGCGCACCACTCTCCCCCGAAGATCGTGAACGGGCGGCACGCCTGCTCGGCGCCGGCCCCACGAAAGAAGCGCCGTGATCCGGTTCGGCGTGGTTGCGCTGGCGATGGTGGCGATTGCCATCGCCTGGGTCATGGTTCCATTGCTGCGGCGACGCCGCTCATCGGGTGTCATGCGCGAAGCGTCCAATGTCGCGGTGCTGCGCGACCAGCGCCAGGAGCTCGATGCCGACCTCGCGCACGGAACGATTTCGGCCGAGCAACACGAGTTGGCGCAGCGGGAGCTCGAGCAGCGGGTCATCGAGGAATCGGCCCCCAGTGAAGAAGCCCATCGATTGCCAGGTGCGCGGACGGGACCCGCGACCGCCTATGCGCTTGGTGTGGCGATCCCCATCGGGGCCATCGTCCTCTATGCGTTGTGGGGCAACCCCACCGCGTTCTTGCCCGTAGCGCAAAATGCCGATCCGCAGCACGCGGCCTCGGCCGCCGAGGTCGAGCAGATGGTGGCGAAGCTTGCGGCGCGCCTCGAGCGCGAGCCGGACAACGCGAAGGGCTGGGTGGTGCTGGCGCGCAGCTACTATGCGATGAACCGTTATGACGATGCGGCCCGCGCGTTCGAGCACGCGTTGAGAATCGTGCCCGATGATCCCGATATCCTGACCGATTACGCCGATGCACTCGGGGCAACGCAGAACTCGCTACAGGGAAAACCCACCGAGCTCGTCGCCCAAGCGCTCAAGATCGATCGCAGAAATCTGAAAGCGTTGGCGCTTGCAGGTACGGCGGCCTTCGATCGCAAGGACTTCATGCAGGCGGTCGTTTACTGGGAAGCATTGAAAGAGGTCGTCCCGGCGGATACGCCGATGGCGAAATCGGTAGATGCAAGCATCAATGAGGCCCGCGCGTTGGGCGCAGTGCCCTCTGTTTCTGCCACCGCCGGCACCATCGTGGCGACGCCTTCCGTTAAGGCCGCACCCGCCGCTGCTTCAATCTCCGGAGTCCCCACCAGCAGGATCGAAGGCACGGTGAAGTTGAGTGACGCGATCGCTGCCAAGGCGTCCCCCTCCGACACGGTGTTCATCTTTGCGCGCGCGGCCGAGGGCTCGCGGATGCCGCTTGCAATCGTCAGAAAAGAAGTCAGGGATCTTCCGGCGAGCTTCAGCCTCGATGATTCGATGGCCATGGCCCCCGGCATGACACTCTCCAGCGCTGCGTCAATCGTGATCGGCGCGCGCGTCTCGAAATCGGGTACGGCGATGCCAAGGAGCGGCGATCTCGAAGGGTTCTCCGCCCCGGTCAAGGCCGGCGCGACGGGGTTGAGCGTCGTCATCGATCGCGCATTGCCATAGCTTCGATCATCCTCATCCCTTCACCGTCGCGACCCGGCGTGGCGCCGGATACCACCCGCTCGCACGCATGCGTGTAGCGTGAACAGGCCCGAGTCGATGAGCACTGATTGCGACGTGCTGGTAGTTGGCGCGGGCATCTCCGGCCTGGTCACGGCGTTCGAGTTGCAGCAACGCGGGTTGCGGGTTGAAGTGCTCGAAGCGGGTCGGCGCGCGGGTGGCATGATCGGAACCCGGCAGCGCGATGGTGCGCGTTATGAGCTGGGCCCCAACAGCATTCTCGATAGCACGCCGCTTATCGATGATCTGTTGCGACGCCTTGACATCATCGATCAGCGCGTCAATGCGAGCGCCGTTGCCGCACGGCGATTTGTCATTCGCAACGCCCACCCGGTCGCGCTGCCGGCCTCACCTGGCGCGTTCCTGACGACCCGCGCGTTTTCCACCAGCGCCAAGCTGCGGCTGTTGCGCGAGCCGTTCATTGCGCCGGCGAGCCCCGACGCCGAGGAATCGATCGCGGCCTTCGCGCGGCGGCGTCTTGGTGCGGAATTCCTCGAATATGGGGTCGATCCCTTCGTGGCCGGCATCTACGCCGGCGATCCGGAAAAGATCTCGGTAGCGGCCGCATTTCCACGCTTGCGCGCATTGGAGCAGGAACACGGCAGCCTGATCAAAGGCCAGATCGCGAACAGGCGCGAGCGCGCCCGCCACGGGGAGACGGCAAAGATCAGCACGGGCAGCTTTTCCTTTCGTCATGGCATGCAGACATTGCCGGACGCACTCGCGCGCGCAACGACGACGCTGCAGGTCGATACGGCGGTTGAACGCATCACCGCCGCTGCAAATGAGACATTTACGTTATCGGCGCGGCGCGGCGGCGAAACGATGACCCGCAGCGCGCGCGCCGTGGTGCTCGCAGTCCCGGCCGGCGCGGCTGCTGCGCTTGTCGATCCACTGGATGGCGAAGCCGCGCGCTCCTTGAGCGCCATTGGATATCCCGCGCTCGCCGTGGTCGCGAGCGTTTATCGACGCATGGCCATCGCGCACCGGCTCGATGGCTTCGGATTTCTGGTCCCACGCGCCGAAGGCCGGCGAATTCTGGGCTGCCTTTTTTCCAGCAGCACGTTTGCCGGTCGCGCACCGGAAAATTCGGTGTTGCTGACCACCTTTGCGGGCGGGCGCCGTAATCCGGAAATTGCCGCGTTGGACAGCGAATCAGTCGCTCGCGTCGTAACCGAAGAGCTGGGCTCCCTCCTCGGCTGCACGGAAGCGCCGCGGTGGCAGGAAGTCGTGCACTGGCCGCGCGCCATCCCCCAATACACGCTCGGCCACCTAAGCCGCATGCACGCCATCGATGATCTCGAGGCAGGCCTTCCCGGCTTGCATTTCTGCGCGAGCTATCGCGACGGCGTGTCGGTCGGCGACCGCATCAAGGCAGCGCATGCCACGGCCGCGCGCATCGCCGAGCGGGTTAAGCGTTAGCGCCTCGACGCCGAAGACGAACTTTGTCTTTGCAAGAATGGCAGTGAACAGCGGCTACAGCGTGGTTGCGCATTTCCAGCAGATTTCAAAGCTCGCTGGATTTTCCTCATTGCAGTGACGGCAAAAGAGGCTTCCGGTTCGCTGAGACATGGCCGCGTGCTCCTTCAGCACGGTCTCGGCCCGCGTCAGGTCCGCGTCATCATCGAGCCAGAGTTGCGGCAGCGCCACATCCGGCGGCACGTCCCCCACGATGCTGGTCATGTGCTCGTTGAACACATGAGCCTTGATGTCATGCATGGCAAGGATGTCACGCAGCATATAAGCCTGCATGCGATCCGGCGGGCGGCGAAGAAGCAGCAAGGGGCTTGGTGGGCGAGATCGACCGTTCCATTCTACCGGGGAGCCCTGCCTTCTGCACGGCAGCATTGCCAACAGCCGAAGCGCTTCGCGGGTCGCATGGAATACATTGTTGCGCAACGGCCTAAATACCGACCCGTTGCAGCAATGCCATGTCGATCTCCTGTGCATTCGTGATCATGGTGGCCCAAGGGTTCCGCTTCAAGCGCGAAAGGCGCGCCGGAATATTGCGAGCATTGAAATGATCGAACCGAACATCGTCGGCGATCTCTTCCCACGCGATCGGTGTCGCGACGGGCGCGCCGGCTTTGGCGCGTACCGAATAGCTTGCGATTGCGGTCGACCCTTCAGCATTACGCAGGTAATCGACGAATATCTTTCCGCCGCGTTGCGCCTTCGCAAGCTTGGCGGTGAAGCGATCGGGAAAGGCGCTCACCAGGAGATCGGCGATCGCCTTGGTAAAGGACTTGATGGGTCCCCACCCAAGCGTGGGCCTGACGGGAACGACGACATGCAACCCCTTGCCGCCGGTAGTCCGGAGGTAGCCTTGC
>JANXZT010000150.1 GCA_025355395.1 Betaproteobacteria bacterium | reverse complement strand
GATCCGCGCGCCGCGCGGTACCGAGCAGTGGATCGGGATTCAGGAACTGGATAGTGGTTGCCGACTGGCGTGCAAACCGCACGAAGAGCTGGCCACGGAGCTTTGGACGCATGCGCACCAGCGCGACACTTTGCGACAATTCAAGTCTGGCTTCGAAATTGTCGGACTGCTGGGTGCGCGGACTGTCATCCGCGCGCGTGGCTGAGAAATTCCCCGCCAGGGCGGTGCCTTCCCGGGGTCGCCAATTCGCGTTGACACCGATGCGATTCAGAGTCCGCCATTCGTCCCGTTCAAGGTTGTGCTGCTGCTCGGTCGACAGGTCGAGTCCCAGGTCGAGCGAGCGCGTGGCCGTGAGGCCAAACCCAGCGGTATGCGTGGTGGCCGCAAAATCGCTCTGTTGATGCCCCGGTTGGCGATTGTCCTGAAAGCTGTGATTGAATCGATAGCTCGCGCGCCATCGCTGGCTCTGCCACTCGGCGTTGGCGCTGTGCACGGTGCCAACCTGGTCCGGTACGTCCGCCGCGGTGAAGCTGGAGTTCACAGGAACGCCGGCGCCATACTGGTGACTCTGGCTGAACGCGTAGCTCAGGGTCGGCCAGAACGCGCCGGGCGCTTTCACGCCCAGCAGCGCCGCGAGCGGCAGCGCGGCCTGCGCCATCGTTGCGCGTGACAGCGTCTGCAGGATTGAAGTGATGCCGTCGAGATTGTCATTCGACCGGGTGTGGGATGCCTGGATCCCGAGCGCTCCGATGTTCCCGTTGGCATCGAATGCGTTCAAGAGGATGTCGGGTCGCGCCGAGGCCGACACGCTGCGATACAGGGGGTCGACGTGCTCATGACGCCAGCTCGCCGTCAGGCTGGCGGTGAGGTTCCCGCGAATCTTGGCGTTCTGGAGCACCCCGACTGTCGTCTCGAGGTAGCGCGCCGTCTTCCTCGCCGCAACGACAGCAACTGTCGTCGCGCCACGGGAAAGCAGCGAATCGCTCGGATTGACGAAGCGGCTCATGGCGAGGCCGCCGGCAACCCTGATGCGTTGCGTGGGCGTGCTCGCCGCGAACTGGAGACCGGCGCCGGTGCTCTGTTCGGCGTCGGTCAGGGCGCTCTGAGTGAAGCTGGTTTGCGGCAGCAAGGATCCGTTCACCAATGTCAGGTCGAGATGGAGCGCGCCCGGTCGCTTCGGTCGCAGCTCGAAGGCCAGCGACCCACCGGCCACGCGATGCGATTGACGAGTGAAACCCAGCAGATCGTCGTATCCAACGATCGCGGAACCACCCAGCACGCCCACCGACAGCGACGCGACCGGGACGCCCAGGGTTAGGGTGACACCTCGACTGCCGAAGCTGTTCATCAGATACCGGTTGCTGCCCAGAGTGGTATTGCCGAGCGATAGTTTCGCCGGACCGCGCGCGAGCGTCACGACGTAGTCGGAGAGGTCGAGCAGCGGCGCGGTGGCTCCCCGTTCGCCGAACCGAAGCGCTTGACGACGATCGGTCGCACCGAGGCCGTTTACCTGCGTCTCCAGCGCCCAACCGTCGCGCACGTGCGAGGTGCGCACGCCCAGCGTGAGCTGCACGTCCCCGAAGGAGGGGCCCGCAGTGGGCGGTGCGCCACCGGTGCTCCCGTCGGCCAGTTGCCCGCTGTTGTTCGTCGACAGACTTGGCGTCACCGCGGCACGAGTGAAGCCGTGCGGCGTGAGCACACGCAGCGGAAACCGACCAAGCTCGGTCCAGGCCTCTTCGGTGACGAGATAGACCGAGACGTCGCTCTCACCGCTCGGCAGCGGGACCACTTCCGATCGATAGATCAAGCGGTTGCCGCCGCGCTCGAACAACGCCGTGAGGTCGGCGGTGCCGAGCATCACGGCGATGGTGCCCTCGGCGGCTGCGGGCGGGCGACTCAGCCCGAGTTCGATGCGTGCCGTTGTGGCGACAAATTGGGTGGCCGTGAAGTTCGGTGTGACGACAATCACGGAATCGGCCCGGGCTCCGGGCGTTGCGTTCGCTGGCTGCGCCGGGATGGCGAGCTGCGCCATCACCAGCGGCGCGCCGGCGAGCAGCGTGATGAGGGCGCGGACCTTGGTCAGCAGGGGATGCCCTGTCGGCGGGGTTGCTTCGCGTTCACTGCGGCTTCACCGTGTGGATGGCCAGCGAAGAATCCCGCGCATGGGAATCACCCGGTGCATGTGTGGATAGGCGGCGTCCAGAACGCGGGCGTCGATCCGTAAGAGAACCCGTCTTTGCCGCTCGCCCGGATAGTATACAGCGCCACGGACGTTTGTCGATGGCTCGAGGCGCTCATCGTACACCGTTTCCGCCCGGCCGAATTGAGTTAGACCAGCTACCACTATGGATCTGAGGGGAGCTGCTGTGAACTCAGTGCGGAAGCACTCGCTGGTCGCGCGCGGTGGGCTTCGTTGCCTCACGCGGCTTGGAGGACGCCACGAGCCAAGTCGGCATCGTCCGATGGCACCGATCGTGGTCGCGGGTTATCGAATCGCCTTGATGAAGGCCACCTAACCCGCGCTTGCTGCGGGCGGCCGCATAGACAAGGTTGCGGCTGCGCCGCGAATGCGGCCGCCGCAGAAGCGCAGAGCGTTAGCAACTGTCTTGAAAGTCAAGCGTGTTGAGGATCCCAGCGTCGGTTCTGATGGAGCATGGCGTTGAGGATCGTGAGCAGCTTTCGCATGCACGCCGTGGCCGCGACTTTGAACG
>JANXZT010000101.1 GCA_025355395.1 Betaproteobacteria bacterium | reverse complement strand
GGGAGGACATTTGCGGGTCAAGTTGAAGCTGCGCAAGGAGACGCTGCCGGTGAGCGAGTCGTACGTGCACCTGTTCAAGTCGATGTAGGTTCCCGTCGGCGAACCCCACTTCACTGCGACTTCGCACCAACTTATGAACTTGAACGCATCGCTCGCGGGCTTCCTTCGATCCGACCCCGATTACGAGCCGTTCGGATTGTCCTGGCTGCGCGGGCTGACGTCGGCCAGGGTCGGACTGGTGACTGCGATCTGCCTGCTGCTCGCGCTACAGCGGTGGATTTCCCCCCTCCTTATGGGAAGCGGTATGCCATTTCTCGCGTGGGCGCCGAATGTCATCACCGAAGCGGCGGAGCAGTTGCTCTACGTTCTACCGATTCTTGTCCTGATCACCGCTGCGGACAATCTCTCCGCGACCGCCGGCACCCGGACGCGCGCGATCAGCCTCGCGGCCGCTGTCATCGCGGGCGCAGTCATGTATGCCGCGCTGGCATTCCTGATATCCGATCCGGAGGACTATGGCCAGTCCGGTACGTTGCGTCTTTTGATATCGGATTTCGCTACGATTCTCTCGTGGGGAGGCCTTCTGACTTGTGCCCTCATCTTTGTGACGCGCGAGCGAAACATCGCTGCTGCCGCCCAGCAGCTTAGCCTGGAGCGCATCGATCTCGACCGGCAGATGGCCGAAGCGCAATTGCAGATGCTGCAGGCGCAGATCGAGCCGCACTTCCTGTTCAACTCACTAGCCACCATCCAGGGCCTCTATCGACAGGACGCGCTGCACGGGCGCCGGTTGATCCGGGATTTATCGCAGTACCTTCGCGGAGCGCTGCCGCACATGCGTGAGGCAGATTCGACGCTTCGGCGCGAGCTCGCGCTGTCGGAGGCGTATTTGCGGGTATTGCAGGTGCGGATGGGCGATCGCCGCCAGGTCGAGATCGATGTGCCTCTTCGGCTGGGACAGGCGAGCGTCCCGCCGATGATGCTGCCGACCCTGGTCGAGAATGCCGTCAAGCACGGGATCGGCCCCGTCCCGAAGGGCGGAACTCTGCGCATCCGGGCCGAGCAGGTAAGGGAGCGCTTGCGCGTTGCCGTGTCAGACAATGGAGCGGGCTTTCGCCGGAGCTCGGGCGCAGGCGTCGGACTTGCCAATACGCGCGCCCGCCTCGCCAGTCTCTTCGGAAACGACGCGAGCTTGCGCGTCGTCGCCAACGCCCACGCGGGCGTAACCGCGACCATTGAATTGCCGCTGCGAATGGTTCAAGTCGTGCGGGAAGGCGCCTGATGGTACCGATCATCGGCTCCCCGCCGATTGCCCCTGTGGCTGCATCTGGAGGCGGAGGCAGATTCCGGATGGCTTTCAACGATGCGTGGCGCGGTGTCTCTCGCCAGGAAATCGCCTGGAGCCTTGCCATCGGAATCACGTTTATGGTGGCCCATGCTTACTCATTGGCCCCTGCGCAAGGTCGCGGATGGCCCTTCCCGATTCGGGTCTACGAGTGGTTCTACGTCCCAGCATGCCTCACCTTTCTGGTTGCCTTCCGTTTTGCGGAACACTCGAGAATGGCGCCAATGCCAGGGTGGCAGCGCTATGCCATCGCAATTCCGCTGGCGGCACTGCTCTTCGACCTTGCCACTATCCCGATAACCGTATCGGCCACGAGCGAAAAGCATGCCATTAGCGGGGCATCGGCCTACATCTGGAGCGCTATTCAGGCGCTTCTGATGAGTGTCATTGTTGCAATCGTCTATTCGAGTGTGATGCGCTCGCGCCGCGCTCAGGCGGCATTTGACGCGGCCGCGCTGCAGCGCGCGGCGACCGCCCGCCGTGTCACGGAGGCACGCCTGTCGGCGCTGCAGGCGCACGTCGACCCCGCGTTTCTGTTCAGCACGCTCGAGCTCGTCGAGACGCTCTACGAGCGCGATCCGGATGCGGCCGAGCGTGCGCTTTCCGAATTGATCGATTTCCTGCGGACCGCGCTGCCCAGGATCGGTGAGGAAGGCGCGACACTCGGACGCGAGCTGCATCTCGCACGCGCGTATCTTGCGATCATGCGCGCGCGCATGGGGAGCCGCCTCGAAATCCGTACCGAAATTCCGCGCGAAATCGAGGCCGCCTCCTTTCCAGCGATGTTGCTGGTGCCACTGGTCGAGCGCGCCGTCAATCATGGCTTGGAGCCGCTCCCCCACGGCGGCAGGCTTGAGATCAACGCGGCACAAAAAGCCGATCGCCTTGAAGTGACCGTTCTCCAAACCGGCGCGCGCGACGACTCTGACGAAGCCTGGCTTGATGCGCTGCGTGACCGGCTCGCGAGCGTCTACGGCGATGGCGCGCACTTGACCGTGGCCGCCGGTGCGCAGGGCACTGCTGCGACACTCGATGTGCCGTATGAAACGGCGCCGGCCGAGCTCCCCTCAGTTTCGGCGACATCGTCAATCAGGAGCCTGCAATGAAGAATAAATTGAAGCTGCGCTCAAGCTGTCCAGCGATTGTCCTCGCCTGTGGAGCCGCTATAGCGGTGGCGGCGCAAGTGGCAGGCGCGCAGGTTGCCGACGAGTCGCGCGAAGCGCTCAAGGTCGACGTGACCGGTTCCAACATCCGGCGCTCCGACACGGAGTCCGCTTTGCCGGTGCAGGTCATCACGCGCGAAGACATCGAACGCAGTGGCAGCGCCAGTGTGGCGGAGTTGATGGGCAAGGTCTCCGCCAACATCCTGGGCTTCAACGATCAGCTCTCGATTGGCAACCAGATCGATCAAAACCGGCCCGGCCTTTCCAGCGTGAACCTGCGCGGCATCGGCGACGG